>JBOFRC010000444.1:0-7534 GCA_051650825.1 Sarcina sp.
TTCGACACATAAAAGAGAAAAACCTTTATTTCAACAGTCTTTTTTTGTTTTGTATGATTAATACATGCAAGATATGAGTTATTATGTAATATTTTTAAATAATGAATAGACAATATTACTAATTATAATAATAAGTAAATTAACAATTAATTTTAGCAATAATGAAAATATTTTTTATAAAGTCTTGTTATAATCAATTGAGAAAGTTAAAAGACTAATTTTAGGGGGACTTAGAAATGGCAATAAATTTAAAAAATGTAATTCGAACTAAAGCTTTTATTGGTGCTACAGCATTTGTATTAGGTGGTGGTATTGGAATGATGGGGACTGGTGAAATTAGTGAAGTAGATTATAATGCTGCATTAACAAAAGTTGAAACATTAGAAAAGACTAATGCTAAACTTACAGAGGATAATAAAACATTACAAACAAAAATAGATTCAGCGGCTCCTTACTTTGCTATGGAAAAAGCAGAGCAAGAGCAGTTATCATTAGATGCTAAGGCAAAAGAAGAAGAAGTGAAAGAAGCTAAGAAAGAGGCTGAAATAGCAGCGGCAACAATAGAACTTAGTAATGGAAATTATGAGGCAGGAAAAGATTTTGATGCGGGAACATACAATATAACAGCTGTAAAAGGTGGGGGGAATGTAAGTTCAAGCAATATGTTTAGTGGTGGAATTAATGCTATTATGGGTGTTGAAAATAATGAATTTTATGAAAAGGAATATAAAAATATTAAGTTACCAAAGGGAACAACTCTTAAAATAGATGGTGTAACAATTAAATTAGTACCTGCTAAATAAAATATTATAAAAATTTAGGTATTATAAAAATTAAAAACTTTCATTTAGATTAAGTTAGATCTTAATTAAAAATAGAATATATGTTTATGAGTAAACTTAGATAATTACTATAAAAAGCATGAAATAATCTAAAATGTTGATAGTTTTTTTGAACTTTATAGCTTTGAAGTAATTAAAATATTTAGTTCTGTGATAAAATAACAAATTATAATATTTTTTATTTTAGGAAATAAGTAGTAAAATAAAAATATTAATTAATATATAGTTTCAAAACTTCTTAATTGAAATTTTGAAGCTATATTGTTCAGCTGAATGATAACGTTTAATCTTATATAAATGGAACTATTGACTTAAAACTTTATTTTGATTATTTAATTAAGAGGTGTTTTTTATGAACTATAAATTAAATTGTAATAGAAAAATATCAATAGTTGGAGGCGGAATAGCAGCTCTTGCAAGTGCTGTATATTTTATCCAAGAAGGAAGAATTCCAGCAGAAAATATTACTATTTTTGAACAATTAAATTGTTTAGGAGGTAGTATGGATGGAGCTGGAAATAATGAAAGTGGATTTATAGCACATGGAGCTAGAATGTTTGATAAAGAAGCTTATGCTTGTAGCTATGATTTGTTTTCAAGAGTTCCTGCACTTGATGGAAATATGACAATACTCGATGATTTTAATAAATTCAATAAAGAAACTAAATTTAATAGATCTAATGTTAGACTTATAGGAAAAGATGCTGAAAGAATAGATGTTAAGTCATTTGAACTTTCAAAAGCTGATCAGTTAGCACTTACTAATATGGTGATGCAACCTGAATTTAAATTAGGAAAATCAAGAGTTTGTGATTGTTTTACACCAGATTTTTTTAGAACTAATTTTTGGTATATGTGGGCAACAACTTTTGCCTTCCAACCATGGCATAGTGCGGTTGAATTTAAACGATATCTTCATAGATTTATTCATGAATTTCCACATGTTACGGATATGTCAGGAGTTAGACATTCAAGATATATACAATATGATTCAATAATTTTACCTATGATAAATTATCTAAAGGATCAAGGAGTTAACTTTAATATGAATTCTAAAGTAACAGACCTTAGTTTTGATGTTAGAGATAACAAGAAAGTTGTAACAGGAATAAAATATCTAAAAGATGGTATAGAAAATGAAGTTTTAGTACAAGCTGAGGATTTGGTTTTAGTTACTATAGGGTCAATGACAGCGGGATTTAGTGTTGGTGATAATAAAAACACACCAAAGATAAATGATAAAAATTCTGATGGTTCTTGGACATTATGGGAAAATATAGCTAAACATGATGAAGAATTTGGACATCCAGAAGTATTTAGTACAAGAGTAAATGAATCACTTTGGGAGTCAATTACAATGACATTTAAGACACCTTTATTTTTTGATTTAGTTAGAGAATATTGTGGTGGAACAGGCACAGAGTTTACATTTAAGGACTCAAATTGGTTCTTATCTATAGTTTTACCAAAACAACCATATTTCATGAATCAATCAAAAGATGTACAGGTTGCATGGGGATATGCTCTTCATCCAGATAAAGAGGGAGATTTTGTTAAAAAACCTATGACAGAATGTAATGGAATAGAAATTATAGAAGAAATTTGCGGTCTTCTTGGGTTTAATGAATATAAAGATGAAATTCTTAAATCTGTTATTTGTAAACCTTGTATAATGCCATTTATAACAAGTCAATTTTTAACAAGAGGTCCAAAAGATAGACCAAATGTTATTCCGAAAACTTCTAAGAATCTAGCCTTTTTAGGGCAATACTGTGAAATACCAGATGATACTGTATTTACAGTGGATTATTCAGTAAGAGCAGCTCAAATGGCTGTATATGGACTTTTAGGCTTGGATTATAAAGAAGTTACACCAATATTTAAAGGCGAATTTGATGTGAGAATATTAATAGGTGCACTTGCAACTATGATTAAATAGAAATAATGTAGCTAAAAAGAATTATGAGAAATGTATTATAATTTAAATAATTGTGATACATTTCTTTTTTTATATTTCTTATAAGGTATAATTAATATAGTGATTTTACACAGGAGGAAAGGCGAATGTATGTACAAACAGCATTAGATTTAAGAAATTTAGATTTTGTGAAAGAAGAAATAACAGAAAAAAAGAATGTTTATATAGAAAATAAACTTATAGTTAATAATGAGGAAGGAAATTTTCTTTTAGAGTTAAAGGAAGCATTTACAAATTGTAAAAGCTTTGCATTTAGTATTGCTTTTATAAATTTTTCAGGGCTTCAACTTATATTAGATGATTTGAAAAATGCTTTAGATAGAGGGGTTAAAGGAAGTATTATAACATCAACATATCTTAATTTTACTCAGCCAAGAGCTCTTGCAAAGATAAAAGAATTTAGAAATATAGATTTAAATATATTTATTACAGATGAAAAAATGAGAGGGTTTCATACTAAAGTATACATTTTTGAATATGAGGCTTGTTATAAGATTTTTATAGGATCTTCAAATCTTACTCAAAGTGCTTTGAAAAGTAATGAAGAATGGAATGTTAAAATAATTACTAAGAAAGATGATGCGTTTTTAAATCAAGTGCTTGTAGCATATGATAAACTTTTGTTAGAAACAGAAAAAGTAGATGATATATTTTTACAAGAATATACGGATTTTATTAATGATATAAAAAGCTTAAATGTAGCTAGAAAAACAAGAAAGTTTCTTTTAGATTCAAAAAAAATAAAACCTAACTATATGCAAAGTAAGGCGCTTGAAAATCTTAAAAGACTTAGATTACATAATGAAAGTAAAAGTTTAGTTATTGCGGCAACGGGAACAGGAAAAACATATATGTCAGCCTTTGATGTCAGAGAAGAGAAACCTAAACGAATGTTATTTATAGTTCATCGGGAAGATATTTTAAGAAAAGCTATGACTGACTATCAAAAAGTAATTAGTGATAGAACTTTTGGGTTATTTACAGGACATAAAAAAGAAATAAATGAAGATTATATATTTGCAACTATACAGAGTATTTCAAGGTATTATGAAATGTTTGATGCAAAAGAATTTGAATATATAGTAATAGATGAAGCACATCATAGCGCATCAAATACCTATAGTAGAGTTTTAGAATATTTTAAGCCAAAATTTCTTCTAGGAATGACAGCAACACCTGAAAGAACTGAAGGTACTGACATTTTTAAAAAGTTTGATAATAATATAGCTTTAGAAATAAGGCTTAGTGAAGCTTTAGATAATAATCTTGTAGTACCATTTCATTATTTTGGAATTACTGATATAGATCTTGTTGATTATAAAGGAATAGATATGAATGATTTAAACAAGGTTGCAAAAATTTTAGAAATTAATGAAAGAGTGCAGTTTATTATAGAAAAAATGAACTTTTATGGATTTGATGGAGATAATAGAAAATGCATAGGGTTTTGTGTAAGCATTGAACATGCGAATTACATGGCACAAAAATTTAATGAGTATGGTATAGAAAGTGCAAGTCTTACAGGTCGTGATTCGATAGAAAAAAGACAAGAAATGATAGGAAGACTTGAAGATGATAGTGATAGTTTAGAAGTTATTTTCACTGTAGACCTATTTAATGAAGGTGTTGATATTCCTAGTATAAATACTGTTTTAATGCTTAGACCAACTCAGTCAGCAATTATATTTATACAACAATTAGGTAGAGGGCTTAGAAATTATGAAAATAAAGAATTTTTAACTGTTCTTGATTTTATAGGTAATTATAATAAGGCATTTCTTATAGCTATAGCATTAAATGGTGCTAAATATTATGATAAAGAGAGTTTAAAAGTTTCTATCAAAACAGACTTTAATAATATATTAGGTTGTACTAATATACAGATGGATGAGATAGCTAAGGAAAGAATTTTAGAGCAGATAGATAGAGAAAATTTTAATTCTATGAAATATTTAAAAGAAGAATATATGGAGTTTAAAAAGGTTAATGGAGGAAAATGCGTTAAGTTTCTTACAGATTATTTTTTATATGAGGGTGCAGTAAATCCTGTTAAATTTATAAGAGCTGTACAAGGTAAAACATATTTAGAGTTTTTAGCAAAAGTAGATAAAGATTTTGATGATGCAAAGCTTTTAAATGATAAATTGTTTAAGTTGGTTTTAAAAGATATAAGTGCTAAACTCCAACTAAAAAGACCTTTTGAATTTATAATTCTAAGATATCTTATAGAGAAAAATATAGCAACAAGAAGTGATTTGAAGCTAGAAATAGAAAAACACATAGAGTTTATTGATGATAAAACATTTGAGTATACATTAGAATGTCTTAGGGGAGATTACTATTCAAAAAAAGAAAGTAATTATAACTTTATAAAAGATTTTGGTGATAAAATAGTTTTAGCTGATGAGCTTTTTAATGTAATACAGAATGAGGAATATAAAGTTTATATTAGTGATTGTATAAACTATGGGCTTTTAATGTATGAAAGAGAATTTGGTCCTAAAAATTATGGGATGCCTTTTTTAAAACTTTACAGTCAGTATAGTAGAGATGATGTTGTTAGAATGTCTAATGCTCAAAAAAAATTTAGTGGATATGGAATGGGTGGATTGAAAACAAATGGAAATGACTGGTATATGTTTGTAGGGCTTGAAAAAGAAGAAGGCATAAAAGAAAGTATGAATCATGCTAATAAATTTATAGGAAACGATATATTTGTATGGGAAAGTCGAAATACGACAACTTTAGATTCGAAGGCAGGACAAGAACTTGTTTATAATATTAAACATAATATAAGAATGCATTTATTTATAAGAAAATATAGAGAAATTGATGGAGTAATAGAACCTTATATATATGTAGGTATGGCAGATACTATAGAACATTATGGAGAAATGCCAATAACTGTTCATTTAAAGCTTAAAAATTCTGTTCCTATAAAAATATTAAATGAATTTAATAAATAGTTGAAATGAGATACAAGCTACTTTTAAAATAAGTTAGCTTGTTTTTTTATATTTTTATATAAAAATATATTTGACTTTTTCAATAATTATGGTATTATAAAATTAAATTGTACACAATTAAATTTTGAAAGATTAATTAGAGGTGATAAAAATGAATTTATATGGATCAACAAAAGGTACTGAATTTGAGAACATGATAGATGAAATTGCAAAAGGAGAAGCTATGGCAGCGGGAATGTATTTTACACTTGCTCATATTGCGAAAGAACAAGGAAAAGATGATATGGCTCAAAAGTTTACAAAAATAGCTACAGATGAAGCAAGACATAGTGGAATGTATTCTTATTTAAATGGAAAAATGAGTGAGGATATAATAAGTATATTACCAGAGTTTGTAAAGGAAGAGGAAAATGCATATCCAAATCTTTTAGGATTATCAGAAAAAATTAGAGAAGCAGGTCTTTCAGATGCAGCAGATATGATAAAAAGAGCAGCACTTGATGAAAAAGGTCATCAAAAGTTATTAGAGTTAATACTTAAAAATGATGCAGATAAATAAAAAAGAAGGTTATACTATTAAAAAAAGATTAAATAAATATTTAAGTTAGAGAGAGTTTTGTTTTGTCTAAATTTTTAAATTAGAGATATTAAAGTGACTTTGAAAATTTAGATATTAAATTTTAAAAAATGTTTGGAGGAGTATAAAATGAGTTTTTATGATTTTAAAGCAAATGATATTAATGGGAAAGAAATCAGTATGAAAGATTACGAGGGAAAAGTAGTTTTAGTGGTTAATACTGCAAGCAAGTGTGGTTTTACACCACAGTTTGAAGAATTAGAGTCTTTACATAAAGAGTTTAGTGATAAAGGTCTTGTTATTTTAGGGTTCCCATGTAATCAATTTATGAATCAAGATCCTGGAACAGGAGAAGAAATTCAAAGTTTTTGTCAGTTAAATTATGGAGTAACATTTAAAATGTTTGAAAAGGTAGAAGTTAATGGAGCAAGAACTCATCCTATTTTTGAATTTTTAAAGAAAGAGAAAAAGGGAGCTTTAGGTGGTAAAATTAAATGGAACTTTACAAAATTTTTAATAGATAGAAATGGGAATGTTGTTTCAAGGTTTGCACCAATGGCTAAACCTATGAGCTTTAAGGGGGATATAGAAAAATTATTATAAATAGAAATTATATTTCTTAGATAAGTTATTTACAAAAGATAGGGATATATTTATTTATTATAAATTTTTTTGTATAATTAAGAAAGAATATATGTAGGATGGAGAGATTAATTTATGAATGAAAAAGATGTATTAAAGCTAGATAATCAAATATGTTTTAGTCTTTATGCAGCATCTAAAGAAGTAATAAAAAAATATAAGCCTATACTTAGTAAGTATAATTTAACTTATACACAATATATAACTATGCTTGTGTTATGGGAATACAATAAGTTAAGTGTAAAAGAAATAGGAGCTAAATTACATTTAGATTCAGGAACATTAACACCACTTATAAAGAAACTTGAAGCTATGCAACTTGTGGTAAAGTATAGAAGTAAAGAAGATGATAGAGTAGTATTAGTAGAGCTTACAGAAAAAGGAGCAACTTTGAAAGAACAAGTAAAAGATGTTCCAAGAAGTGTTTATTGTTCTGTGGGACTTGATATAGAAGAACTTAGAAGTCTTAAATTTACTTTAGATAAAATGATAACTGAAATGGAGTGAAGTACCTCTAGAATAAAGAATA
>JBOFRC010000445.1:0-3701 GCA_051650825.1 Sarcina sp.
TAAAAACAAATAGCTCAAAAGTTGAATTATCAACAGAGGTTAATATGGCTAAAGTATTGCTTCAAAATCCATCTTATACAACATCACAAAAAGACATGTTAAGTAAAGTATTAGGAGAAGTTGAGCCAGTTTTATCTAATACAAATGCTACAACACAAGAAATTGGACAAGCAGTATCTAAATTGGAAAGTGCAATGAGTAGTCTTGTAAAAATGAACACTCCAAATAATGCAGAAATTGTGTATTGGGACGAAAGTTCAGATCAAGACTCATTAGTTATAAATGGAGCATTAAGTGGCTTAAATATTCCGAGTAATGTACAAAAAGAATTAGTTATTACAAATGGAACAAAAACTAGTACTGTGATGGGAGCAACTGTGAATTGGTATAGTGGAAGTGCTGATAATTACAACGGATACCAATTTATTTTAGGATCAAAACAATTAAAAGGATTAAATGAAGGGATTTACAGTATGTATGTTAAATTTACTTTAAATGGTAAAGTATATGAAGTACCAATAAGTATAGATAAAGCATTACCTTTAGTTGTTAAAAATGATTTCATGCCAATAAATTCTGAAGGAAGTTTACAGTTAGTTACAGGTAGTGTAAGAATAAAATTATTAGAAGATATTCAGAGTCTTAAAGCTAGTGATATAGGTAATGAACCAAGTGTACTAAATGTTATAAATCAGGCAGAAGTTATTGCAAAATCTTCTACTGCAACTCAAGCTCAATTAAAAAATGCAGATCAAAAAATACAAGACATTAGTAAATAATATTTGAATTTGATTTTCTTAAGATAAATATAAGTGATTAATTTAATGATGGAGAGGCTTAACAACCTCTCCTTTATTATGTAATTATTTTTATGTATGTATGCGAATGAGCATGTAAATTTTTGTGTTTAAAATTTGAATTTAGGAGATAAAATTATGAATAGACAAAGAATAATTATATTATTAGGTGTCTCTATTATTGGATGCTTAGTTATTGATAGTGGTATTCATTCTTTAAATGAAAGCAATAATAAATTATTAATTAATTATAAAAATGTGGAATTAGGAATACAAAATTCACAAGAAATTTCTCAAATAAATGTTGCAAATAAATGGAATCAAGATATTTTTAATATGCAATTGAGTGATGATGGAAATTTAATTATTAATCCTTTTTATCCATTAGCAGTTACTAATCCAGCTTACAAAGGTAATAATGCTATTATTGTCAATGTAACAAATAGTGAAAATGAACTTTTATATACATATAGTGGAAGTGGAGCAATTGCGTTTAAGGTTTATGATGCTTTGAATGGAAAAAGTGTAAAAGACGGAGATGTTGTAACTATAATAAGTAATGATCAATCAATAATAAGTGATTCAAATTCAAATAATGAAACTAATCAAAGTAATAGTGATACTGAAAGTTTTATTATAAAAAATAATGAATTTGTTAAATTATATAGACCTAGTATAACAGTTGATGATGGAAATTTATCTGTTGAATCAAAAGAATATCCAGATGCGAAAATAATTTATAAAATAAATGGAAAAAGCTATGAAGGGACATTGGTAAATGGAAAGTTTAATGCAATACTCCCAAATGGATTGCCTGTGAATCAGGAAATAGAAGTAGAGCTTATAACTCCAGATATACATACTATAGAATATGCTGTGTATACACAATTTAGTAATCAAGAACTAAATCAAACTTATAATATGAGTAGAAGAGGGAGTATTAATCCTAAAGGTTTATGGGGACGAAGAGGAAATGATTTAGCATTGACGGCATTTCAGCCGATTCCTATTACTTTTGACGATAAAGGTGGAAGTATAAGTATTGAAATTAAAGGGCCTATAAATGGAACTGCTAATGTCGATATTAACAATGGGACAGGATTAAATAAAATAATAACTCAAATACCTGTAAATCAAGTTGTAAATGTTAAAATACCGGGTGAAGGTGCAATATTTTTAGATACTAGCAATATTCAAAGTATGGGAAATAATGAATGGGAACCTTTTAATTTTACCACTACAGTAAAGGTGGAGAGTGGATTTTATAGAAAAATACCAGTGTTTGATAATAGAGAAGGCGAAAAACTTTTTGATGGAGTATACACGGATAATTCTAAATTTGTTAGTGACATTACGAGTTCGGATAATATTAATTATCCAGCTATAATACTTGGGAAATATTTAGTTATGTATATAAATAATGTTGCAGAAATAAATTTAGATACTAATATAGATTTTAATAAAGTAATTAATTTATATAATCAGACTTTTGTTGAAGATAATAAAATAAATGGGTTATCTATGAACGCAGAAAATCCTATAAATAAATTTCAAGTTAATAATTTCTTTGTATCAACTGATACAGATGTACCAGCAGGGACAATATATACAGGAGATGGTACAGCAACTTATACTTTACCAAGTTTATTTTCATATTTATTAGAGCCAGGATGGGTTGTTTTCCATGAGTTAGGTCATATTTTCAATCCACGATGGGCAGGAAACTTTTTAAATGGTGAAGTATTTTCAAATATGTACACTATGATATCACAAGAAAAGATAGAAGGTTCATCAACTTGGTTATTTAGTGGAGATCAAAAATATTTTGAAGATACAACAATACTACCTATTTTTACAAAATATTATGAAGGCTCAACATCTGATAATTATTTGACAAATAATTACCATACAGGGTTATACTATTTTTATTTATTACAAGAATATTATCCAGACTATGTTCAAAAATTATCTCAATTATATAGTTCAGAAGTTGTGAATGGCACTTTACCATATAATAATGGTGATTTTTTACCTTACGCAATGGCAAAATTATATCATGTAAATATAATACCTTCATTAGCAAGGTGGGGAAACGTTGTTACCAATCAAAATTTGATAGATTTTGTAATTCAAAATTCTACAAGTTCTATAAATTTAGTACCTAAAAATAATGACATTTTTACTAGTTATAGCGATATTACTGTAGTTCCAACATTAAATTCTATTGAAGTAAATGGGAATACTGGCATAATACAAGGAATAGATAATGCTAATACAACTGTGTATGTAAAGTACGCAAATAATTTATATAGTGGACAAACTGACTCAAAAGGAAAGTTTTCTATAAATATTCCTTTGCAAAAAAGTGAAAATAAGGCAGTTATTTATGCAACTGGAGAAGGATTGAAAGAAAGTTTAAGTAAGACTATAGATATTGATACAAGTAAAGTGACCGAAACAATAAATAAAGATATTTTAAAAAATGAAATAGAAATTGCTAGTAAAATTAATACTGATGAATATACGGATTCTAGTGTTCAAGTTTTAAAGAACGCACTTAATCAAGCACAAAATATTGTTGATGATCAAAATGCTACGCAACAAGAAGTATCTGAAAGTACGAATATATTGAAAGAAGCAATTGAAAGTTTAGTGAAAGTACAAAGCATAAATAATTTAGTGAAAGATGTTTACTGGGATGGTGATGCCCTAGTTATTAATGGTGAATTAAATGGTGCTAATATGTCATCTAATGTTGTTAAAAGACTTGAGATAACAAATGAATATGGTGAATCTGTTACATTAACAGGAGCAAATGTAAATTGGTATAGTGGAAACGCTGATAATTATAATGGATATCAATTTGTTATAAGACAAAGTCTATTAAGAAATCTTGTTGGAGAA
>JBOFRC010000446.1:0-1768 GCA_051650825.1 Sarcina sp.
TCCGAGGTGGCCTACATGGTCATGTACCGCAGGACGGGGTGACCTCTTTGCTTGCTGGAACTGTGTTATATGTACCGTTGTATGTGTGTCTGCCTCATTGTATGTTCCCTACAGGTTGCTTTGTGATTATGTGCCGGAGCTGCAATAAAACATTGTGACACAGTGTGTATAAAGATATACCGATGTCTCCTCAGTGATTGTGTGTACTGTGGTGTGGTGGATGGACAACATGAGTGACACAGGTAGTCCTTTACCATGCTTTATTAGAATTACACTGTTACAATACCATTGAAATATGATTATAATACTGTACAGGTCCTATGACCAAAGCACACGGTCCTGTGTCCCGGACCTGTGTTAACATCAACATCGACAACATGCTTGTGATTCATACATATCCCCCTTGTAGGGAGTACATAAGGTCTTTCTCAGCATCGGGTTTTCCTATGCATTGCCTAACTAGACATAATAGGCCCTATGGTCGAGAGACGCACAAGGTCCAGTGTCTAGGACCTGTGTTAACATCGACATCATCAACTTGAACAACGTCCACAACATGCTTGTGATCCCCCCCCGGTATAGAGAGCACACAAGAGGTCTCCCTTGACATGGCGTTCCTATTCACTTCTTAATTAGAAACCTATCCAATGTGCCCCTGACAGTCTTTGGGTTCTCTGCTCCGCGATGTGGATTCGAATAGGTATCTCTCAGAGTTGCAGATGAGCTGGGTTCCTTTAGCTGGTCCGTGTGTACCTCGTCGGCTAGCTTCTCTAGATATCTAGTTCCCCGTTGCCTTTGACACAACATTGCTTCACCGCTCTGAAGTACAGAGCCTCGAGAGCAGAACATATTCTGGTATCACTATTGTAGGATACAGACCCTCGTTATCGGGGAGCGCGTAGGCAAGCGGGTCTCTGCGCATCCCGGACCTGTGTCTGTCTTCGTACCGTTGGTCCTCTGCGTCCTTGGAGGGAGGCGAGGATGAGCCGCTTCGCTCACGCCTACCTTTAGCCCCTTCTTCAATTTGTTGTAATATGTGCGCAGTTTCAGGAGGAGCACCTTAGCGGTCGCGGCCATCTGCACAACCTCTTTGCTCTTGGTGTTTGTGTGGTTGACAAGGGCGTACCACACCTTCTGAGCTTTGGCTATGTCGTTGTTATCCCGGTGGTCCACTATATCTGCACAAGCCTTCGACGCGGGCCCCGGGGGCACGTGCGCCTTACGTGCATATTCCTGCGCTATCAGCACCAACGCGTCCCACTCTGTCTTGAGTTGACCCTCCACCATGGCTATGCGATTTCTCCGCAATGTCCTTTGCACTGCGCTGTCGGCCGCGTACGCTTTCCACACCTCCAGATACGCTTTGACATTCTTGATGGGAAAGTACATTAGCTCGGCCACAGGGAACGCGTTTGGGATCTTTCCGGCCATGAGTCGTATGGCCAGTTCCACCGCCTTGACCATGATGGGGTCCTCGATCATACTCTCTACGTGCTTGGGGATGTAGTTGTGCCAACTGTTGGGATCCACGCGTCTAATGAACGCTGTCAACGTGGGGTTGTGTATCTCGTGATACATGTCCGGACCGGTGATGGAGGTCTCCCTCTCCAAGTCCTTCAGCGTATCTTTCCAGCAGCTGACAAGTTCCCCGTTGCCTTTGACACAACATTGCTTCACCGCTCTGCAAAACCGTATGGTAGTAGACACGTACAGAACCGGCGTAGAGGTCTGGGTAGGTCTCGGTCTGACCACCGGTACCATGTTCACA
>JBOFRC010000447.1:0-52197 GCA_051650825.1 Sarcina sp.
CCACTCCTTACAATGAATTATTTCTTAATATATCTATCATCTGTAAATAAAGTATCCTTAAAATTATAACTATTCAAGCTATAAATAAGTTTATGTATCATTTCATTTAAACTAAAAAAGAATAAATCTATATAAAAAAAGAATTATATTGTATCAAAATCAATACAATATAATTCTTATTATCTATAACAAACTACCAAACGTATTCTTCATATCTCTTCTGTGGCATTGTCTCAAAATCATACTTTCTTAATTCATCTAACGAACTCATATAAGCTCTAAGACTATCACTAATCATAAGATTTATCGCTTTATCAGATAAATTAACCACAACTACAGGTTTTTTAAGTGCATGTGCATATCCACATTCCCAAGCTGTACCACTATCTGAATAATTGCCATTTGAAATTATAGCTACAACTATATCTGCATCTTCTATTCCCTTAATATCACCTGCATAAGTTGCATCTCTCCACTCTTTTGAACCAAACTCTAAATGCTTGTTTTGATGTTCAAAAGGTGCAAACACTTCAAATCCCTTCTCATCTCTTAAAACTTTTTTTACGCCTTCCATTCTTTCAATTTCATCATCATTGAAAAATGGCGATGCTAAATAAACTTTTGTCATATTTCTTCTCTCCAATCTTGTGTAACTATATACTATCCACTATATATATTTCAAGTTTCATTATATAGACAAGCCTAGAATATGACAACTTAAACTCTACCTACTCTACGTTTATAATTTTGATTTTTCTCTACCATTCTTTTAATATATCTGATTAAATTAACGACTATGTATCCAAGCAAAATCCCTGTCATATTAGTTATAATATCACCAATATCAAAAACACCTCTGCCTGTAATATGTTGCATTGTCTCTATAGTAAACTCCATGCATAAAGCAATTAAGAACATTATAAAGAAATTAAGCTTTCTAAAAAGATATCCAAATGGAACAAAGAATAATATATTACCTATAAAATATATTTGGCTTCTTCTTCCATGTAACTCTCGCAGCACTCTATGAAGACTTAAGTTTATGCTATTATATTGAGCTTTTCTAGCAAATAACAATAAAAATATAGTACCAAGATATGCTATCCATAATATATATTTAACTGGTTTTGTTACCTTCATTTTAAAACTCATAAGTAGTAATACATAACTAAAGAACACAACGCTCACTCTAAAGAATAACATTATTATAGTGCCTCTAGTTCCATCCATATTAATTAGGATAAAATTAGCTACACCCCACTTTACAATAGTCTCATAAATTATTATTCCAATAAATATCGAAACAATAAAAAGCCCCACTCTTATAAAAAACTCCTTAATATTCATTTTTTCACCTTCTTTTGTTTTTAAGCCTCTTTATCCATTATGTATGAACTTGCTCGTTTGTATTTACAGGCTTTCTTCTTTTTCGTTTTTTCTTTTTTTGAGAAATAAAATACCCCAAACTAAACCCTACTAAACTAAAGAATATTTCATTTAAATCAAAAGTTCCTAAATGCAAAACATTCTGAAATAATTCAATAGTTAAAATAAATAATACCATAAAACTCAATGATTTTATAAATATTTCTTTTCTAAAATTATAACCTAAAGGTATAAATAAAATAGTGCACCTAATAATCATAAAAAAATAATCTAAATCTAAATATTTTGTATTATCCATAAATTTTACTATCAAACCAGACTCGCCAATATTAAGACAAAAATGAATTATAAAAAATAAAACATAATAATGTATCCACAAAATATATAGAAAATTTCTACTAAGTCTTCTCTCTAAAAGAAAATTAAGAACAATATAGATACTCACCATACAGCTTGTCATAAAAAATATTCCAACGAAAGTAGCTACTTCATCATATTTAAAAAGCGAATTAGTCATACTACTCCCAATAAAAAAATAAATTAAATACCCTACCATCAAAGAAAATATAACTACCCAAAAATTATTAAAACGTTCTTTACTACTAATATTCATATATCTCACCCTAAAATCATATACTTATAATTTAATATATTAATTTTACCATTTTTTTCCATAAAATTATAGTTTTTTTTAATATAATTTTACATTTTCTAGGAAATATTATGTTTAATTGCAAAAAAAGAAGCCATACTTAACAACACAAAGTATAACTTCTTTTTTATTTATCTGATATTTTAAATTTTTGACTACTTAACTATTCTATGTTTACTTACCTATTGTTGCTACCATAACTGCTTTTATAGTATGCATTCTATTTTCAGCTTCATCAAATACAACAGAGTTTCTACTTCTAAAAACATCATCAGAAACTTCTCTTATATCTACCCCTAGCTGATCTCTAGCATTTTTTGCAACCTGTGTACTAAAATCATGATAAGCAGGAAGACAATGCATAAATAAACACTCATCATTACCTGTAAGATTCATCAAATCCATAGTAATCTTATAATCTTTTAAAAGATTAACTCTCTCTGCCATTTTGTCTTCCTCACCCATAGAACACCATACATCTGTATATATAACATCTGCGTCCTTTACCATAGTAACATCATCCGTTACGTCTATTATTGCCCCTGTTTCTTTTGCTACATTATTTGCACTCTCTAAAATACTTTTATCAACCTCTAATGATTTAGGACCCAACGCTACAAAATGCATTCCCATTTTTGCTGCTCCATACATTAATGCGTAACTCATATTATTTCTAATATCCCCTACAAATACTAACTTAACTTTACTAAGTGGCTTATTAAGCTTCTCTTCTATGGTCATAAAATCTGCAAGTATTTGAGTTGGGTGGTCTACATCTGTAAGTCCATTCCATACAGGAACACCTGAATATTTAGCGAGTTCCATAGCTGTTTCTTGTTCAAATCCTCTAAATTCTATTCCATCATACATTCTTCCTAGAACTTTTGCAGTATCTTCTATACTCTCTTTCTTACCCATTTGTGAGTTAGAAAGAAATGTAACTCCAGCACCTTCATCCATCGCCCCAACTTCAAAAGCACATCTTGTTCTAGTTGATGTTTTATCAAATAAAAGAACTATATTTTTTCCTTCTAGTAAGTTTCCTTTAATTCCACTTCTCTTTTTAGCCTTTAAATCATGTGATAAGTCCAATAAATATCTTATCTCATAAGGCTCAAAGTCCATAAGACTAAGAAAATTTCTACCTTTTAAATTAATAGCCAATATTCTTCCCCCTTTTCTATTTATTACTTATTGCTTTTTGGAATATTACCCCAATTCCCATTAATAATTATACATTTAATCATACTAATTATCAAGTTTTTTGTATATATATTAATATTTTAATCACCATTCTTATAAATATGCATATTTATAAATTTTTATAATATTAAAATATTTTTTTAGAATATATTAATCTAAAATTTTAGTATTAAAAACTACTCTCTAATTTTCATATATATAAAAGTTAATTCCTACTATCTTCTTTTGCTCTTTTACTTCTTCAAATTCAAATCTCAAATTAGTTTTATCATTAATCTCACTTTGTGTTAATAGGATAACTTTTCTTTTAAAATCCGCATACAATTTATACTGATCCTTTATATTAAATAAGTTCTTTAAGTATTCAATAGATGCATAATACATCTTATTTGGTTCTAATGTTTTGAGCATCTCATAAGTTTGCCATGAATACTTCCCCTTCATAAGTTCAATATCATTCTCTCTATACTTATCATATATAGATTTAACTTTAAGATAAAAACCATCTATAAACTCATTAAATTTAAAATTAATTACTTGTTTTTCTGAATCACATGAAATATAAGTAAATAATGAAACTAAAAACACCTCATTATAACTTCGTTTTTCTACTTCTATGTTTTTATCAGCTATAGATTTAATTATCTTTAGCAAGTCTTCTATCACTAAACCTAATTGTTTTTCAAAAAAATCTATCAATAAGCTGACTTCCTTTTTAATATCATCCTTATCAACAGAAGATAACATAAGCCCTAAAACTTGTATCTCTTTTTCTGTAAATGAAACTGTATTTTTTATATATACTTCTGAAGGTTTAAACCTTATTTCTTCGCCAATCATATACTTCTCTCCTCAAATCTAATTATTAATAATTATAATACATTAGATTAGTTTGTGACACTTACTTTATTTTTAACAATAAAAATTGATATTCCAAGTGTAAGTACAGCAAAAATTATAATTATATAAAGTACTAAACTTAAGTTTACACTCCATAAAACACCAGATAAAGTTGCACCAAGAAAACTTCCGAAATAAGTGAATCCATTCATTATTCCATTTACTAATCCTCTAAATTCATCCCTTACAATATCATTTATAACTGTAGGGATTAATGCAGCAACTATAGTGTAAGCTGCAAATATAGTTACACTTTCTGCAAATAACATACCTAAATTTTTACTTTGAACAAGAAGTAACACCCCTCCACAAATTAACAATATACTTGAAATTACAGTAACAGTTTTTAACTTTCCTCTTTTTATATATTTAGTAGAAATTTTCATTGCTATTATAGCAATTACAATAGATGGTGTTAAAACTTTCCACATTCCATTCTGACCTAATACACTTCTTATATATTCAGGAACTATAAAGAATGCTGCAAGACCTACATAACTAACCATAAATGTCATTCCCATATAACCTAAAAACTTTTTATTTTTAAATAATTCTTTTAAATAACTACCTGCACTAATAGATTTTTCTATACTAATCTCTTTTTTTACTTCTACTTTTTCTTCTTTTAAAAATATTAGAACTAAAATAAATACAATAGTGACTAATATCGTAGAAATTATATATAAAGTGTTTATAGATAGAAAACTTATTAGTAAAGGTCCTCCTCCTAGAGATATAGCAGATGCTAAACCTACCATTGCTCCAACTAAACTTATAGAATCAGCTCTCTCTTTTTCATCCACAGTATTAGAAATCCAAGCATATCCAGCTGATGTTATAGCACCACTACCTTGAAGTGCTCTAGATATTACATATACATATGCATTATTAGACACACATGCTAAAAATAACCCTAATATTAAAATACCAAGTCCTATCAAAACAACTTTTTTACTACCAATCTTATCACACAATGTACCAAAAGGAACTTGGAATATACCTTGTGTTAAGCTAAAAATCCCAAGAGCAACACCACCAAGAGCCAATGTTCCATAAAGTAAATGTTGAGTATATCCTGCAATAAATGGAACTATCAAACTCATAGCTAATTGTCTTGTTCCTAAAGCAATCGCCAAAATTAAAACAAACCTAAAATGTTCTTTTTTTATTTTTTCACTTTTCATATGTTAAACCTTCTTTATTATGACTAATTTTAATATAGTCATAATATCACTTTATTATGACTAAGTCAATAAAAGTCATAATAAAACAAAGAACTATTATATATGGAAACTTTTTCAAAAAATCAAAATTTTAATGTTTTAAAATAATTTTTCAAACAGCTTATAGATAATATAAGTATATCTTTACATTTTTATACTATTCTTTATTAAAATTACATTTCTACCTCTTTGCATAAGAAAAACTTTTTCAATATACTCGGACATATAATCCAAAATTCTCTTTCGAGAAGTCAGGAGGACTTAATGAGTAAAAAATTTAAGTTACTTATTTTAGGAATATTTTCATTGGTAATATTTTGCATTTCTCGTCATTTTATTACGTCAGATAATAATTTTTTAGGTGGTTGCTTTTTAGGAATAACAAGCACAGGTGGAATATTAGCAATGCTAGACAGTATAAATTTATTTATAAAAAAAACAAAAGAGAGGAAATTAAAATAAATTTAAAAATTTAATTTCTAGATTAAGGAGATGTTTTTATGATACAGATATTTTATATTTTTGTGGGAATTCTTTTATATGATATAGTTCTAAAACCACTTGCTAAAAAATTGATAAAACACTTTAATTAGAAAGGATATCTAAGACGATGAATAAAAAACTTAGAAAAAAAACTGTATTGAATTTGATACATTTCTTACTCAAATATGAGAGAAATTTTAATACAATCAATACAGTTTTTATTTATCTATTTGATTTTAAAAATGTTTGAAAAATTTATAACTATTTATGTTTATTTAAAATATTGCATTCCCAACCAAGATAGCACCCAGTCCAATTAAGCTACCAGCTGTAATAATTAATATCTTAAGGTTGTTTGTTAATCCACTTTGCACTTTATATTTAATAAATGCAATTAATATCAGTCCTGCCCCAATAAAAAAACTAACTGATAAAACTATAGTTCCCCCTATATTCATCCCATAAACTTTAGCTATATAAAGTACTACTGGTGTAAAAAGAAACGATATTAAATTAGCAGTCATATGAAGTACTATACTTCCTATAAGAGAATCTGTATAGAGATAAATTAAAGCAAGTCCTATTCCTAAAAAAAAAGTATACGATGTTTGAATAAATGACCAATGGAATACTCCAAAAGCTATTGCCGATATAAATATTGCAGGTTTTGCACCTAACAAAACTTTTAACTTTTTTAGAAGAACTCCTCTGAAAATTAATTCTTCTGCAATAGGACCAAAAATTACTCCCCCAACAATCAATATAGCTAAATTTGCATGGTTTACTATATTAGTATCTGGAGTTCCATGTGATATTATTGGACCTATAATCATATTTACTAACATTGAAAAGAATAAACATCCTCCTACACCTAAAGGAATAATAACCTGTAATTTGCTTATCTCAAATTTTTTAAAATTCAAAGTAGTTTTTATATCTTTTTTTAATATAAATTTAATTAAAATAAGTGTTACTACTATAACTCCTATATCACCCATAGTAGTTATAGTAGCAATTAAGTCTGCTATTGGTAGTATATGATATTTAATAGGCTTATCCATAAAAAGATTTCTTAAAATCATAGGTAAATTTCCTATAACATCCTCTAGAACCTTAAAATAAATAATACATCCAATAGCTAATAAAATACCTTTTGTATATTTTCTCATCAATAAAGCATCCTTATATTATAATATTTCATACCAAACAAATTTTAGGTTCGAAATACATTATACTCTATAAATTCCTTTTTTTACACTCTATACAGTAACATAAACTATTATATTAGTTATATGTATATTATTATGACTATTAAGGAAATTTTTTATGTTAAAAAAAGTAGGTAATTTATTTTCAATTATTATTTTAATTCCTAGATTAACGTATATATTACTTCTTATATATATAGTATTTTAGCAATAATATTTTTAGGCTTATCTCTATTGGCATATATAAAAACAAAAAATAAAAAATAATTAAAGCAGCTCAAATTTCGTAAGAATTTTGTACTGTTTTCTTTTCACTAAAATTTTTAAAACTACTATTTTTTTGTTTATAAAGTATGAAAAATTTAGGTCTACAAGTGTTTTATCTTTTATAACTAAAAATAGATATTAAAATTTTAATTTATATATAACAACAAAGATCTCAGCAAAACTGCTGAGATCTTTGTTATTTTGTTCAGATAGAGATTTTGTTATAAACTACTAAAAATATGAAAATTATTTTTCACATTTATAATAGTTCTACTACTTGCTTTTTGTAACTAAAACACTTAATTTTTGATTTTTTCAAGCTTAGTTTCGCTTAATAAATATTAAAGTAGTGTTTACTATTTAATATTGTGATATAAAATTGTGCTACCATTAAAACGAATCTACAAAATATATAATTGTTAATAATTAAATTTTTCAATCTAATTACTATGAGTTTATTCTAATATTTTTTATAAATTTTAACTAATAACAAAAAATTATACTATAATTAAAATTCCTTATATTTTATATAATCATATGAAAAGCCTCTTAGCTAAATTGCTAAGAGGCTTTTCAATTAAGATAAAGTTATACTTGTTTTTAGTTACAGTTCAGCTTATAAACTTTCTAACATTTAAATATTAGAAAATTTATTTTAGAGTAAAGTAAGTCTTTTTTGAGCTTTTTAGGAATTTCTTTTTTATAACAGTAGTACTAACTACTGTTACTCCTGTAACTATTAATAATATCTTTGTAAGTTTCAAAATTAATTCCTCCTTGGTCAACTACTCCGTTAAGGTTCAAACCTACTTGACTTAATTGATAGAAAATACATTAAAATCATGAAAATTGTCCTTATGAGTTAAACTTTGCTTCTTACAATTTTAATTATAAAATTTGTATATTTATTATACTAATATATAAAATTAATAATGCAATTAATTTTTTACATAGTGCTTTTAGAGTTATAATATTATTTACATTAACTAAAAATTGGAGGATTAACTATTGAGAAAAGAAACTTTAAAAGAAAAAAAGAAATCTGAATTTATTTCTCTTATTTTAATTATTATATTTGCTTTAATAGCCTATATACTTCATATAAAAGGTTTGTATTAATAAAAACAAGCTGTGGATAGCTTTAAATTAAAGTTATCCACAGCTTATTTTTTATTCAAATTTCTTCTAACTCACTATTTTTATTTATCTTAGTTCCATGAGTTTACATCATAGATTCCAAGCTCTGTTTTATGCATTCCTTTTTCTTGTACTGTTACTAAAGCTCTTAGTGTATCAAGTGCTGTCATAACTCCTATATTTCTTTCTATAGCTGCTCTTCTAATATGGAATCCATCTCTCTTAGAATCATTTCCTTTAGTTGGTGTGTTAACTACAAGATTAACTTCACCTTTAACAACTTTATCTAAAATATTTGGATTTTCTTCATTAATTCTTCTAACAACTTCAGCTTCTATTCCTGCTTCTTTAAGAGCCTGTGCTGTACCCTGTGTTGATACAAACTCATATCCAAGACCTGCAAGTCCTTTAGCTATTTCTATAAACTCAGCCTTATCATGGTTATTTACTGTAGCAAGTATCTTTTTACCATTTTTACCTGTATACATCCCTGCTGCAATAAATCCTTTATATAAAGCTTCCTCAACAGTTTTTCCTACACCTAGAACCTCTCCTGTTGATTTCATTTCTGGTCCAAGACAAACTTCAACTCTAGGAAGTTTTTGTGTTGAGAATACAGGAACTTTAACTGATACTAGATTCGGTTCTTTATAAACTCCTGTTCCATAACCTAAATCTTTTAATTGCCCACCAAGCATTACTTTTGTAGCAATATCAACTATTGGAACTCCACTTACTTTTGAAATGTAAGGTACTGTTCTTGATGCTCTTGGATTAACTTCTATAACATATAAGCTTCCTTGATATTCAATAAACTGAATATTTATCATTCCTTTAATTCCTATTCTTAATGCAAGCTTTGTTGTATAGTCCAAAACATCCGCTTTAATCTTATCTGAAATATTTTGACTTGGATATATAGTAACACTATCTCCTGAATGCACACCAGCTCTCTCTAAATGCTCCATTATTCCAGGTATTAATACATCCGTACCATCTGATATTGCATCAACTTCTATCTCTCTACCATTTAGATATTTATCCACAAGTATTGGATTTTTGTCATCTCTTTCAAATGAATGTGCAAGATAATGTCTTAACTCTTCTTCATTATGAGTTATCTCCATTCCTTGTCCACCAAGTACAAATGAAGGTCTTACAAGCATTGGATATCCAAGTATTTTTGCTTGTTCAACACCCTCTTCAACTGACCATACACCCTTACCTTTTGGTCTTGCAATTTCTAGCTCTTCTAATAACTCATCAAACTGCTCTCTATCCTCAGCAAGGTCTATTTGATCTGATGTTGTTCCCAAAGTTTTTATATTCTTCTCCTTTAAAAACTTAGCAAGTTTTATTGCTGTTTGTCCACCAAATTGAAGAATAACACCATCTGGTTTTTCTTTATCTAAAATATTTAATACATCCTCTTCTACTAATGGCTCAAAGTATAATTTATCAGCTGTATCAAAATCTGTACTTACAGTCTCTGGGTTATTATTTATTATTATTGTCTCAATTCCTTGTGATCTTAATGATTTAATACAATGTACTGATGCATAGTCAAACTCTACACCTTGCCCTATTCTTATTGGACCTGAGCCTATAACAATAACCTTTTTCTTATCTGAAACTACAACTTCATCATATTCATCGTATGTTGAGTAGTAATAAGGTGAAACTGCATCAAACTCCCCTGCACAAGTATCAACCATTTTATATACAGGTTTAATATTCCAAATATTTCTTAGTCTATAAATTTCCTCAGCATCAACTGAAAGCATATCCCCTATTGCTTTATCAGCAAATCCATTTTTCTTAAGGTTTAATAACCAGTCTTTATTTAGATCAGCAATATTTGATTCTGATAACTTTACTTCTTCTCTAACAATATTCTTGAACTTTTCAAGGAAGAAAACATCTATCCCTGTAATTCTTGATACCATATCTATTCTATAATCTCTTCTTAGCATTTCAGCAAGAGCAAATATTCTCTCATCATCAGGAGTAACTACTTTCTCTCTTAATTCTTGCATTGAAAGATTTTCATATTTTTTATGATGTAATGAGAATTTTTTAATTTCAAGTGATCTTAATCCTTTTAAAAATGCTGCTTCAAAATTTGCCCCTATTGCCATAACCTCACCAGTTGCCATCATCTTTGTCCCAAGAACTCTATCAGCTCCATCAAATTTATCAAAAGGCCATTTTGGAACTTTTAATACAACGTAATCTATTGTTGGTTCGCAACAAGCGTAAGTTTTCTTAGTAACTGCATTTAAAATTTCATCAAGTGAATATCCAAGCGCTATCTTTGATGCAACTTTAGCTATTGGATAACCTGTAGCTTTAGATGCAAGTGCTGATGACCTTGAAACCCTTGGGTTAATTTCTATTACAGCATATTCAAATGAATTTGGATTTAATGCAAACTGTACATTACATCCTCCTTCAATTCCAACAGCTTCAATAATATTGAGTGATGCTGTTCTAAGCATTGCAGCTTCTTTATTTGAAAGAGTTTGACATGGAGCTACAACTATTGAATCTCCTGTGTGTATCCCAACAGGGTCAACATTTTCCATATTACAAACGGCAATTTTATTTCCATATGAATCTCTTATTACTTCATATTCAATTTCTTTCCATCCTTTAACACTCTTCTCTAGAAGAACTTGCCCTATTGTACTAAGTTGAAGACCTAAAGCTAGAGTTACCTTAAGTTCCTCTTCATTATTAGCAATTCCTCCACCAGTCCCGCCTAATGTATAAGCTGGTCTAACAATCACTGGATAACCAATTTCCTTAGCTACACTTAAACCTTCTTCTAACTCATGAACTATTTCACTTTTGATAACTGGTTCATTAATCTCTTGCATCATATCTCTGAAAAGTTCTCTATCTTCACCTTTCTTTATTGACTCAATAGAAGTTCCTATTACCTTTATTCCGTACTTATCTATTATTCCCTTTTCATATAGCTCAACTGAAAGATTAAGTCCTGTTTGACCACCCATACCAGCTATAAGTGCATCTGGTTTTTCTTCTCTGATAATTCTTTCTACATATTCAAGTGTTATTGGCTCTAAATAAATCTTATCAGCTACACCTTTATCAGTCATTATTGTAGCAGGATTAGAATTTATTAATACAACTTGTAATCCTTCTTCCTTAATAGCTCTACAAGCCTGAGTTCCTGAATAATCAAACTCAGCACCTTGTCCTATTACTATTGGGCCTGAACCTATAACTAAAACTTTTTTAATATCTTTATTTAATGGCATATCTTCTTCCTCCCCGAACTGAAATTACTCAAAATTATTTTAAGAACTCATCATATATAAATTCACTATCACCACATGGTATAAATTGAACGGCATTAACATCTGTTCCTCTTCTAAAACCAGCTATTGTGCTATCATTTATATTTTTATAAGTAATTTCTACATTACTTTCTAATTCTGAAACATAATACCCTTGGCTTTGTACTGTAATATAAACCTTTCCTGTTTCACTACATTTTACTGGATGATTTGAACCTCTATGTCCAAACGCAAGCTTATCAGTCTTTCCACCAATAGCTAATGCTATAAGTTCACACCCAAGCTCTATTCCTGTAAGTTTTACCTTTCCAACAAGCTCTTTTAGTGTAGTTACTATTTGATTTACATCACTAGGATTTCCTGGTCCGTTTGATACAAAAACTACCTCTGGATTCACTGCTAATACTTCCTGTGCTGTGACATTATAAGGGAACACTGTAATGTCAGCCTCTCTTTTTATAATGTTAGCAAGTACACTCTTCTTGATTCCAAGATCAATCACAGCTACTTTTTTGCCAGCTCCTCTTAGCATATAACTTTTAGCAACAGAAACCTCTTCCACTAAATCCATAGGTTTATATTCAGCTATTTTTGTTTCTATATCAGCTAATTTAAAATCATCTACTGCAATAACGCCTGTCATAGAACCCTTATTTCTAAGAATTTTTGTCAATGCTCTAGTATCGATTCCTTCAAGTCCTAAAACTTTATTCTGTTTTAAATAATTATCTAATTCTAATTCACATCTGAAATTATTTGGGAATTCACATTTTTCTTTAACTATTAAACCACTTACTTGAATCTTATTAGATTCCATGTCCTCAAGGTTTACTCCATAGTTTCCGATTAAAGGATATGTCATAGTTACGATTTGTCTTTTGTATGATGGATCTGTTAGAACTTCTTGATATCCAGCCATTCCTGTCGAGAATACAACTTCTCCAATAGTATCTTGTAGATACCCAAAGGCTCTCCCTTCAAAAATTGTTCCATCTTGTAATATAAGCTTTGCTTTCATTTATATAGACCTCCTAATAAATATACTAGAAAAACACACTTTAAAAGGTCTTCTATTCCAAAAATTCAATCTAAATTCTAAATTAAAATTTATTTTATTTTTAAAAAAAGGTAATAGAGATATTACATTATGTGTATAATACCCTATTACCTTCTATATATTATTGGAATACAAAATCCAAAGCTATTCTTTTTTTGAAATGTTGTTTTATTTGTTAAATTTATTTTATTCATCCTTATACCTCTTTCTGGCCTCACGGGACCAATTTAAAGTGTATTTTCTAAATCTTATTTACAATAGTACTCTAAAAGGAAATAATAGTCAATGAACAAAATTTGAACTTTTTTTGAATAAAAAGGTTCAAGCCCTGAGTAAAAAATACCCAGGGCTTGAACTAATTTCAACCTATTTAACCTACTTCTTTGTCCTATTGAAGCAATTTCTATTATTATATATATCGACTATTTTGTCAAACATTTTTTGCGATTTTAATAATATTTTTAGGTTTTATAGTTCTCTTGCTATAATATCTGCAACTATTTCTGCAACTTCTCCTGTTATTGTTATACATTGTTCCTTATGTTCAGCTTTACCAAAATCCATACCTTTAGTAAGAATTTTACAACATACAAACTTTCTTTTTTCTCTAAATCTTTCATGAAGTTCTGCTGAAAGCTTCATTGCTTTAGCAACTTTTGGATCATTCACTTCACTTCTTCCAAATACCATCCCTAGTGCCATTACACCACCTGAAACAGCTCCACAAGTACAACCTGACCCTCCAATTCCAACTGGGAATCCTGATGCCATTTTGATAATTTCATCTGAAAAATCTAAGTCAAAAGTATCTTTGATTGTTTTTACAACAGCCTCTGAACAATAAAACTCTCCATCTCTATAATACTTTTCTGCTCTGTCTCTAACTTTAATTAAATCTACATTATTCACTCTAATATCACTCCCTAAAACAAATTATTGTGTCCTACATTATTATAAGGCAAATATCAAAGCAAATAAACACAGTAGTGTTAACATTTATTCTTCAGTGCTATTAATAATATCATATAATCCTTTATAAATAGCCTCAGTAAGAACTTCTTTATAAGAAGTAAAAATACTATTTTGTGCTATTATCTTATCTAATAATTCTTTAAGCTTTTCATCAACAACAATTCCTACTCCCTGAACTTTATTCCCAGTATAAGAATCTTCATATTCCTCTGCAATTGTAGCTATAATATCTCTTTCATCCATTTTACGAATTCCTCTAAAAATAATTATTAATATATCCTATTTTGATTATATTTAATTGTTCCTATAGACATATAATTAAGTTATACTTTTTTATATTTTTTTACATTTTTTAGATGTATAATTTTTTTATCCTACTTCTATGCAATACTTATGCAAATAATAAATATTAAAACTGACTCTTAATTAAATGAAAACGTTAACATATTTTGTTTAATTAAATTAAAATACTTTTTAAATAAGTTATTTGACTTTATAATTGAAATAACTTTATCAATTGTATCTAAAATTTTAAAATCTACACTTTATTGGAGGATGGTATGGAATACAAAGTTTGTGTTGATAGTGTTAAGAAAAAACTAGTTTTAAATGCTGGGTTAGCCTCTTTAATATTATCTATTTATTCGCTTATATTAACAACCTGCTATTATTCTGGTTCATTTTTATATGGAACTCTGATATTTTTAGAGATTGTTTCTATTGTAGCAACTTTATTTTTACTAACTAGAATGTCATTAAAAACAAGAAAAAAAAATCCTATATACATTTTTAATGAAAATGGTATAGAGTTTAAAGGATTAATATTTAAAAACTTTTTAAGTTGGAATGATATCTCATTCACTAAATATAATTCACATAAGGGTCTATTTTTTATAGTTTTCAAACTTAAAGAGGACAACTCTTACACTAGAAATTTAGCTATAGTCCCATCACTATCAGCTAAATATAGAGCAAAAAAAATCGGTGGTGAAATCGCATTTTCTTTTCTCTCTCTAGGTAATGATTGCGATCAAATTTTTGAATTTATAAAAACAAAAACATTTTCTAATAATACACTTCAAAATCCTTGTTATTAGAATCACCCTTATAACAAGAAATGTGGTATGTACACTAGCAAACTTTCTAGTATAAATACCACATTTTTTTATATATCAATTATCTTTATTTCTCTCTTTAAACTTCTAAAATTTGATTCGATAATCTCTGATATTTGCTTCTCTGTATAATTAGTTTTACCAAGGTCCACAAAATCTATATGAGATTCACTTTTCTCATTTTCCCCTTTTATTTTAATAGCAAGTAAAGATTTTTTTGTTCCACCAATTTTTTTACTCTCTCTTACTATTGGCTTCACACCTTCTAAAAGCTCCCAAGGTAAACATTTTTCAAGCTTATCATCATAACTAAAATAGCAAATTCCTTCTTTTTTTATAGTAATTGCTTTTATTGGATTCATATAGTTTCTTTTAAGCTTTATAAATCCTCGATATATACAAATTACTGTAAAAAGAATAACTGATGACGTAATGAATATTTCTCCACTTTTGACTGCAAGAATATCCAAAATTAAAAAGCAAATTAATGCTCCACATATGATTTTTCTCTCTCTTTTTTTATTTATCTTCTCTACTGCTGTAACGTTTATCATCAAATTCCTCCTTCGTAAAATGTTCACCTCTTATGCTATAATTATAAATTAAATAAGTTAACGTTTTTTAAACTAATCGTTAACAAAACCTTATGAAGTTGTATATTATTTTTTAACACCTGTCCATGTAGATTATTATTTTCAAAAAGTTTAAAATAATTAGTAACGGTATATAAAATAAATTTTCATTGCTTATTTATGCAAAAATATGCATGCTACAGATAAATAAGTAAGATAAAGAAAGGAATTTAATATTTATGGAAAACAAAAAAGGTCTACTTCAAAATGTTTGGGTTCGATTCATAATAATCGTCTTAGTAATAGATTTATTAGTAGCTATAGATGTTCCTTCTATCTCAACTATGGGTATGTTTCTTGTTGGAATAATTAGCGTAATTATTGCATATGTAATTTGCTTCTTACTCCCTATGCTCATTAATAGGAAAAAAGGAAATTAAAAAAATAGAGCTACTTCATTTTACTGAAGTAACTCTATTATTTATATAAAATTTTTGTCGACTATTTTATTAGAATACTGTGTATTGCTCTTCTTTATCAAACATGTGTAACTTTCTTAAGTCTATTGTATATTTGATTTCTTGTCCTGGAACAAACTCCTCATTTGAAGCTGTCTTAACAACCATATTTCTACCTTCAACTTGCATATAAAGATATCTTTCTGCTCCAAGGTTTTCTGCAACTTCAAGTTTACTTGTGAATACTACAGCACCTTCTTTATTTAAATCCTCAGGCTTACAGCTTATAGCTTCTGGTCTGATTCCTAAGATTACATCAGCATTAGCATGCTTTGTACCTTTGATTATGTCAGCTTTTGCCTTTGGAAGTTCAAACTCTTTATCTAATATTTTAATCATAACTTTTCCGTCAACTTCTTTTGTTGTACCATATAAGTTATTCATTTGAGGACTTCCTATGAAACTAGCAACGAACATATTTGCTGGATGCTCATATATTTCTTTTGGAGAAGCCACTTGTTGAATTATTCCATCTTTCATAACAACAATTCTTGTTCCAAGTGTCATAGCTTCTGTCTGGTCGTGTGTAACATAAATAAATGTTGTTTGAAGTTTATTATAAAGCTTTGCAATTTCTGTTCTCATTTGAACTCTAAGTTTTGCATCAAGGTTTGATAAAGGTTCATCCATTAAGAATACTTTTGGATGTCTAACTATAGCTCTTCCCATTGCTACCCTTTGTCTTTGTCCTCCTGATAAAGCTTTTGGTTTTCTTTCTAATAAATGCTCCATATCAAGGATTTTCGCTGCTTCTCTAACCTTTTTATCAATCTCATCTTTTGGAAGCTTTCTAAGCTTTAATCCAAATGCCATATTATCATATACAGTCATATGTGGATATAACGCATAGTTTTGGAATACCATCGCTATATCTCTGTCTTTAGGTGCTACATCATTCATTACTGTATCACCAATGTATAATTCTCCACCTGAGATTTCTTCAAGTCCAGCTATCATTCTAAGAGTTGTTGATTTTCCACATCCTGAAGGTCCTACTAATACTATAAACTCTCTGTCCTTAATTTCTAAGTTAAAGTTATCAACAGCCTTAACCCCACCATCATATATTTTATCTATGTTATTTAACACTACCTTTGCCATAATCCATTTCCTCCTTAAATTTAAAAGTCACTAAATAATCTTGGATTTATTCTCGTACATTTAGCTAATAGTTTTTTATCTAATGCTACTCTGTATCCTGTTATTTTATTTCCCTCTTTAACGTAAATTACTTTTTTTGTAAGTCCTTTTTCATCTATAAAAACATCTTTTATTTTATGATTTGCATTGCTACTAACATCCATAACATTTTTTAACTCTATGTTAGCAATCTTCTTTCTCTTTCTTTTATTCATTATTTTAGAAATCGTAAGTTCATCACATATTAACTCATACTCATATTCAACATATTTATTTTTCATATAAAGCTTTGTAGCACCATAGGCTGCTATAGCTCCTACTGCTAAAAACATATTTCTAAGCCCAAAGAATCCTATTCCTGATACTAATAATAATCCCCCTGCTGTTCCATTCAAGTACTCTTGCTTTGTGCCATAATCTTGTGATAAAAATTGCTCATAGCATTCTTCCATAGTTCATTCTCCCCTTTATCCTATTACTTTTCTAACTAATTACTCTCAACTATTGCAAGAGCAACAGCTCCAAGTACACCAGCCTTCCCACCAAGTTTTGCAGGCATTATCTTGCAATTTTCTCTAATAGTAGTAAGACATCTTTCTTTCATTTCTTCATCTATTATTTCAAATATAACTTCACCATTATTTAATACTCCACCACCAAGAACTATCATATCTGGATCAAATGAATTTGCTGCATTCGCAACTGCAACTCCTAAATATCCAATAGATTCTCTAATTATTGATTTAGCAACTATATCACCATTTGCTGCTTCTTCAAAAACTTCCTTAGCTGTAATTTCTTCGTACTTATTAAGTTCTGTTTCTTTATCTACTATTTGATCTTTAGCTATAAGCTTTATAGCTGTTCCTGATGCTAAACTTTCTACGCACCCTCTATTTCCACATCCGCAAGTTCTTCCATCATACTTTACTGTTGTATGACCAAGCTCTAAAGCATTTGATGTACTTCCTCTATATAATTTTCCATTTAATACAGCTCCTGCTCCCACACCTGTACTTGATGTTATGAAAATCATATTTTCACATCCAACACCTTGTCCAAAAGTATACTCTGCAAGAGTAGCTGCATTTGCATCATTTTCTAAGAAAATTTGAACTCCAAATTCATTTTCAAGTTCTTCAACTATGTTATAATTTCTAAAAGGTAAATTTGGTGGCTCTGCTATAAGTCCATTTTTCACATCTAAAGGACCTGGTGAACCTATCCCTATAGCTTTCACCTCTTTTATAGTAACCTCTTCAGTTACATAATTTATGCTATCCTTAATTTTTTGAACTATTTGATCTGATCCCTTTTGTGCCTCTGTTGCTACTACAATCTCTCTTAATATTTCACCATTTGCATTAGCAAGTGCTGTATATATTTTTGTTCCCCCAAGGTCTACCCCTACATATAATTTATTCATTCTAGTTACCACCTTTTAAGAAATTTGCTAAAGCCCCTATAAGATTTGCATCTTTTTTATGTGTGCAAGTTACTACATTTGGCTTAACTTTTGCTATCTCAACTATTTTTAATATTTCATCTAACTTTTCATTTATCTTTTCAACAAAATCTTCTCTATCACTAATAGCCCCACCTAAAAGAATCATTTCTGGATCATAAACATATTGTAGATTGAAAATTCCTATTGCTAAATTCTTGTAGAAAGTATCTATTGCTTTTATACATATATCATTTCCTTTTTCAGCTTCTTCAAAAACTTTGACACCATCCCAAGAGTCATCCCCATAATGAGCTCTTACTTTTCTTACAAATGACATTGTTGATGCACATTCACTAAAGTTATAAAATCTTCCATCATGTTCTTCCATAAGCATATATCCAAACTCACCACCGTGAAGATGCTTTCCATGATGAATTTTTCCATTCTTAACTATTGCTCCTCCAATTCCTGTTCCACAAACAAGAAACATCATTTCATCAACATCTTTTGCTGAACCTGAGAAAACTTCTGCAAGTGCTGCACAGTTAGCATCATTTTCTATTGCCAAAGCAAGTCCTAATCTTTCCTTAATTTCTTCTTTCCAGTTAGGTCCATGTATACAAGGCACTGCACTAGCACCTCCAACTATTCCTGTAACTGAATCAACTGCTCCTGGGGAACTTATTGCGACTCCTTCAATTTCATACTTTTCTTTCATTGAGTTTATCCAAGTAACTATATTCCCTATTAACACCTCAAATGTATCTGCAACTGCTACATTTCCTTTTTCAATTAAATTTCCTTCCCTATCTGAAAGTGCAACTTTAATCGAAGTTCCACCAATATCTAAACATGCTATCATCACTAAATCCCCCTACATTAACCTTAAAGTATTACTATAAATTCTTTCTTTCTTTTTTCCACACCATTAATCAAATACTTAACTGTTTCATCTTTATCACTAAAACTGATTTTAACTAAATTATACTTTCCGTCCTTATACTCAAAAGTCTTTCCATCATCATAATAATGAATTAGCTCTGCGTTATCTCCATATACCTTATAAGTAAAAGTATCTGGTAAACTTTCTACATTTTTAAACTTCTTTCTATACGTTGGTATTATGCTGTGCTCCTTAACAAAAAATAATATTTCATCTAAGTCACATCGAAGCTTATACCTTTTTCCACCTTCTAATTCTTCACCAGTATCGTATCTGTACCAGTTACCATTTGGAAGGTATACTATTTTTTCTCTTTCACCCTCATGAACTACAGGTGCAACTAAAATATCATCTCCAAACATAAACTGTTCTTTTAAATCTCTTGCATTTAAATCATTTTGAAACTCCATAACCATAGGTCTAAAAACTGGTATTCCATCCTTATATGATTTATAAAATTCATTATATATATAAGGTAATAATTCATATCTTAGTTCAATTGCCTTTGTAGCAATTCTCTCTACATTTTTACCAAACGCCCAAGGTTCCTGTCTTCTCGTATACATATTAGAATGATTTCTAAAAATCGGTAAAAATGTTCCAAGTTGCATCCATCTTACAAAAAGCTCTGCTGTTGTATCTAATCCAAATCCTCCAACATCATTTCCAACAAATGAAAAACCACTAACTCCAAGATTACAATTCATTGGAATGGACATTCTAAGTTGACTCCAAAGACTCATATTATCCCCAGTCCATACTGAAGAATATCTTTGTCCACCTGCATAAGTTGCTCTAGTCATTGAAAATCCTCTTTGATTTTTGTGTAATTCATTTTGTGCTTCCATTGAACATCTACTCATTTCCATTCCATATCTATTATGGAACTGAGCATGCTCTATAACACCATCATCACCTTTATGAAGACAAGTTTCTAACATTGCTTTTTGGTCATTATTAAACACGCAAGGTTCATTCATATCATTCCAGATACCATCTATATTATATTTTCCTATAAAATCTTTTAATTCACTTTTCCACCATTCTCTACAGTCTTTATTCGCAAAGTCTGGGAAAGCACTATCATTTGGCCATACAGCTCCAACAAATACATCTCCATCAGATTTCTTTGTGAAATAATCCCCTTCTAATCCTCTTTGATAAACCCCATAATTATCATCAACTTTTACTCCTGGGTCTAAAATTGTTATTGTTTTAATTCCCTTTTGCTTAAGCTCTGCTATAAGTTCTCTAGCATCATCAAATTGAGGACTTTTAAATGTCATTACCCTGAATCCATCCATATAGTCAATATCTAAATACATAACATCTATAGGAATGTTTCTTTCTTCAAATTCTTTAACTACATCTCGAACTTCACTAGTTGAAAAGTAACTAAATCTATTTTGCTGGTAACCAAGACTCCAAAGAGGTGGTAATTCCATCTTACCAGTTAAATTTGAATACTGTTTTACTACTTCTTTAACATTTTCCCCATATATCAGATAGTATTGAATTTGCCCTCCTGTAGCACCAAAGAAAACCCTGTCATCGCACTGTTTACCCATATCGAAGAAACTTCTATAACTATTGTCAAAAAATATTCCATGTGTAAACTTTTCATTAACTCCAACATAAAAAGGAATTGTTTTATAATACATGACTGAATTATCATCTGTTTCAGGGTCATCAGTATTATAATTTTCTGTGTAACATCCTTTCTTATTTAAGTTTCCACCCTTTTCTCCAAGACCATAATATGCACTACAATCATTTAATTTTGAAATGAATACCGTTCCGTCTTCTTTTTTAAAACTTGGCTGAAAATCTTTTGATAAAGTATTACCTTTTGTATCTTTAAATTCTATTTCTGTAGTATTTTTATTTACAACTGTAACAACCTTAGTTCCACTTATAATTATTTCATCCTTATTTTCAGTAACAGTTATTTTTGACTTATTATCAAACTTCATACAGATAGCATTTGTATTTTCTTCATCCTCAAACTCTCCTGCAATAAAGATTTTTACTATATAATCACTAAAATAACTCACCTTAATTTTAGTTCCCGAAAAATAAAGCTCAACTACTGATCCTTCAACTATATAATTTTTGTATATTCTTGCTCTATCTGAATACACTTCAAACTTCTTATCTAAAATCTCCCTATATTTTAATAATTCCATAATATAAACCTCTACTTATTTAAATTAAGGGAGAGAGCCAAAGACTTCTCTCCCTAGTATAATCTTAATTATTTTTTACCATTAGCCTTTGCCCACTCATCTAATTGTGATTGCATTTCAGCTATAATTTGATCAAGTCCTTGCTCCTTAAGTTTTGCATTTAACTTTTCAACATACTCTGTGTTATCAACTGAACCACTGTATAATGTTGATTTAAACTCTTCAAGAACATTGTTTACAGCTGCAATTTGGTTTGTAACCTTACTTGGGTTAAACTTAAATCCAAGTGCTGGTGAATCCTTAGCTGCATCATTGAAATCTTTAAACTCATCCCACTTACTAGCTGGTTCATTATGAAGAACATCTGTTATAAATAAGTTACCAACTGTGTAATATCCAACACTATAGTCTTTAGCTTTATCAGTTAACTTAATTTGATTTTCTGAACCTTCAACCTTATCGTAGTGAGTTCCTTCAATTCCATAGTTGATTAAGTTTCTGATATATGGATCTGTATTAAGTAAGTTTAAGAATTCTACTGCTTTTTCTTTTTTCTTTGAGTTAGCATTTACAGCTATCATAGAACCTGTTGTAGAAGCATTTGTAATGTATGAATCCATTATAGGATTTGCAACTACATCATATTTTAAATCTTTTGACCATAATACTTCAGCATAAGGTTGTCCATCACCTTTAGTTATGAATCTCTTAACAGCTTTATTATCCTGTGCTGTTGCAGCATCTGGATTGATATATCCTGCTTTATAGTACTTTGTTAATGTATTTAAAGTATCTTTCATTTTTTGAGTTTCAAACATATTTTTAACTGTTAGACCATTGTCACCATGTTCTACTCCAATAGGATCTACTAGTTGATCAAAGTATTGTGGAGCTGAGAAACCTTTTGTGATGTATAACGGAACTACATCTGGCTCTTTCTCTTTTATAAGCTTTAACCATGGCTCTAAATCTTCAAGTGTTTTTATATCTTGGTAAGGTATGTTATATTTTTCAACATATTCTTTTGTGAATACCCACATTGGAGCTGTTGAAATTTCTTTTTGGTTTGGAACTGCAAAAATTTGTCCATCAACTTTTGCTCCATCCCAGAATCTCTGATCTATAGCTGCTTTCATATCTTTACCTTGATTATCAAGGTATGGTGTTAAATCTAAGAACGCACCTTTTCTAGCATTTCCAAGATAATCTCCTGCCCATGAACATGTAAATGCTAAATCATAATTTTCACCAGTGTTGACCATAACTCCCATCTTTTGAGTATAATCACCATAGTCGATAAAGTTCATTTCTATGTTTACACCAATCTTTTCTCCAAGGTATTTATTAGCTTCTGCCATTACCATACTTAAGTCTTTTGGTTGTTGTCCTATTGTGTACCATTTTAATGTTGTTATTCCATCTTTAGATGTGGCTTCACTTCCACCGCCGCATCCTGCTAATACTCCTGTAGCTACTATTCCTGTAAGTGCTATTGCCATAATCTTTTTAAAATTCATTTAATTGTCCCCCTTAAAACAAAATAATTTATCCCTTAAAATTTACTTATTTTTTTGAAATCACTATATATCGTTTACATGCTTTTATTATATAGGAGATTTTTTCTAACTGATAGTGGAATAATTCCATATTTACTTGACTAAATTCATATACCTAAAAAAGCCCCAAGAGTAGTTACTATCTACACTTGGGACTATAAAAAATTTAAGGGATTTCTTAATTAATTGTTTACTTTAATTTGAACTTAAATGTCTTGATTTCATATGGTTTAATTGTAAAGCTAACTTTATTAGCATCCACTTCAAGAGTTTCTAAATCTCTTTCCATTAAGTTACACTCACAAATTTCTGCAATTTCTTTGTAGAATTCCATTGATACATTAGTTCTCTTATTGTGGAACTCATACATTCTTACTACTAAGTGATCTGTATCTTCTGCTTTTTTAATAACTTCAATCATAACATTCTCTTTATCAAGTTTAATCATACTTAAGTTTGAAGCTATTTCACCAGCATGGGCTTCTTCAACAACAGCTACTAGTGGATTATTAAGCTCGTAAGCTCTTTCTGTTGTTCCAGCTTCTTTCCATGTTCCTTCATGTGTGTATATTGAATATACAAAGTTATGAACTTCTTTATCAGCATCTGGATTTGGATCACAACTTGATTTAAGAAGTGTAAGTCTCATATTACCATCTTTAATATCATGTCCGTATTTACTGTTATTAAGTAAAGATACTCCAAAATCACCTTCTGATAAATCTGCCCACTTATGTCCACATACCTCAAATCCAGCAACATCCCATGATGTGTTGTTATGAGTAGGTCTTGTTACGTTTCCATATTGGATTTCATAAGTAGCTTCGTTTGTATTCATATCAACTGGGAACGCAGCTTTAACCAATACGTCTTTTTCTTTCCAATCTACTACTGTATCAAAATCAACTCTTCCGAAGTCTGTGTATACATAAACTTTTTGTACTACTGTTGACTCAAGGAACTTTCTTTCAATTTTAAGTGTACTTCTAACTGGTCCATTTTCTACAACTTCAATGTTTTGAACATCATCAATTTTCCACATTTTTTCTTTGTAGTATATATCTATATCCCAGTTATCAAAGCACATTGGCTTATCTTCAAAGGCTTGGATCTCATTTCCTATAGCTCCATCTTTTAAGATTTCTCTATTTGATTTCTTATCTATGAATGATATAATTTGTCCTTTATCGTCAAACTTAATCTTAACAAAAGCATTTTCAGCTTCTTTATCTGTAAGAGTTACCACTGTACTAGCTGTATTTGTAGCTTCTACAACTTTAAAGCTCTTATGACCATTAGCTGGTACATTCTTAGCAAAGAATATAGCTTTATTATCTTCAATTCTTTGACATGGAAGCTCAGTTCCATCTTCATCTATAACAGCAACATTTACAATTCCTTCTGGAACTTCAAATGTAGCAATATCACTTCTTTCAAATCCTAATGTATTTGAAACAACTACACTTCTATCTTTTAAATCTATCTTAGAAGCAACATAACTTGCGCCCTCATTTACAAGATTATTAGCATTTTCTATTAACTCTTTGTACTCTACAGCTGTAACATCATAAACTTCTTTAATTGATGACCCTGGAATAATATCATGGAATTGATTTAATAAGACAACTTCCCATGAATCATTGATACTTTGTTGTGGATAACTTTCTTTACCTTCAACTAATGCAAGTGAATTTAATTTTTCTGCTGCTGTATAAAGATTTTCACAAACTCTGTTATCTCTCTTATTTCTAGCCATTGATGTATATGTTCCTCTATGGTACTCAAGGTATAATTCACCTGACCATTTTGGAAGTTTACTGTGTCCTGATACTTTTTCATCTAACTTTTCAAAGTAATCTCTAGCTGTTCCCATCTTAACTTTTGGTGCTCCTGGAATACCTTTTGCAAGTCTTCTTCCATTTTCAAGCATTTCAAGTGTGGCACCACCACCACCATCTCCCCAACCGAATGAGATAAGTACATCATCATTGATGTTTTTATTTTGGTATCTTCTCCATGCTCCCATTACAGCATCAGCTTGAATGTGACCATTATAAGTTGTAAAGTGTGACTCTTTTTCTTGTCCTGGTCCTGTTGTTGTTATAAAGTGAGTTAATACTTCTGAACCATCTATCCCTTCCCACATGAATGTATCCATTGGGATTTTATTAAATTGGTTCCATGCAATTTTAGTTGTCATGAAATAATCAACATCTGATTTTTTTAATATTTGAGGTAACGCAGCTGAATATCCAAATACATCTGGTAACCATAATATTTTATTTTCTACATCAAACTCTTGTTTGAAGAATCTCTTACCATGAATAATTTGTCTTACAAGTGATTCTCCTGAAGTAACATTACAATCAGCCTCAAGCCACATAGCTCCCTCTGCTTCCCATGTTCCTTCTTTGATTTTAGCCTTAACTTTTTCATAAACCTTTGGATGGTCTTCTTTTAAGAATTTATAAAGTTGTGGCTGTGATGACATAAACACATACTCTGGATACTCTTCCATAAGTTTTAAAACTGTTGAGAAACTTCTTGAAACTTTCTCTCTTGTTTGTGCAACTGTCCAAAGCCAAGCAACATCTATGTGAGTATGTCCTACACATGTAGCTGTAACTTCTTCATGTCCACATAACTCTCCATAAAATTTATCTGCTAAATATTCATTTGTAGCTCTAACACTATTATCATATAATTCTGACTTAGGTCTTCTTAAATCTAATAAGTTAATAGCATCATTTAATACCATTATCATATCTATTCTTTTTTTATCTTCTTTATCAAGTTCTCTACAAACATCTGCTGGAACTTTTAAATCAAAATATAACTCTCTTGAAGCCATATCTATAACAACTAATTTACCATGTAATGTTGGTTTTTTATCTGATAACATACCTGCATAAGCATGTAAATCTATTTCATAAGTTTCACCTGCAACAGCATCGTGACTTAATATAATTTCTCTATGATTTATATCAACACCTTGTATTTGCTCTCCATTTACATATAGAATGAATTGTGGGTTCGTAGCATCCCAACCTTCTTCAAATGTATGGAAGTTTAAAGCTATTGTTTGTCCTGCAAACTCTTCTGGAACAGTAACACTGCACTTAAACCAACCGTGCTTATCTCTTCCACCCCAAAGATCGCCTTTTTTAAACTCTTTCCATCCATCAACTGGCGCATCTTTTATTCCATCTATATTATGGTAGTTTCCATCAATATACTTATACCCCTCTATTTCTACCTCGTTTCTATAAATGTTTTTCTCAACTTCTCTGTAAGTTTTTTCAATTCTTTCTAATAAGTAATGCATAAGTCTTCATCCCCTCAACTTTAAAAATTTATATTACTGTAAAATTTAAACTAATTTAATTAAGCATTAAGCTTATATAAAAGAAGAACTTTTTGTTCTTTCTTTATATAAGCCTAGATGGAGAACTCTCCATCTGGCTTTACCCTTTTATAATAAGTAATCTCTTACTCCTTAACAGCACCCACTGTTAATCCACTTACAAAATACTTTTGGAAGAATGGATAAGCTACTATTATAGGTAATGTTGTGATAACAACGATTGCCATTTTAGCTGTATCCTTTGGCATATTTGCTGCCGCTTCTATTGCATTTGTTCCCATAGTTGAAGCATTGTTAGCTAAGAACTCCATTGATGTCTCTATTCTAACAAGTAAATATTGCAATGGTATTAACGAATTGTCATCAATATATAACATTGCATTGAACCAATCATTCCAGTAAGCAAGACTTAAGAATAATCCAACTGTTGCTATTCCTGGTAAAGATATTGGTAAAACTATCTTTAAGAATAATTGCCACTCTGTAGCACCATCTATTTTAGCTGATTCAACTATTGAATCAGGAATAGTTGTTTTAAAGAATGTTCTAAGAACTATTATATTAAATGAACTTACACAAAGAGGAAGTATTAAAGCAAGTAAGCTATCCTTTAATCCTAAAAAGTTAACAACTACTAAGTATGATGCAACCATACCACCTGAAAATAACATTGGTATGAAAATAAGTTTTGTAAAGAATCCTCTATAAGCAAAACTCTTTCTTGATAATGCATATGCATACATAGTCATTATGGCAAGTCCTAAAAGTGTTCCACAAACTGTTACTATAATTGTAATTCCATAAGCTCTAAGTATTTCACTACTTGATGAGAATATATATTCGTAAGCTGCAAAACTCCACTCTTCTGGCCAAAAACTATATCCATTTCTAAGAAGAGATTGTTCGCTTGTGAAAGATATTATTACAACAAATATGAACGGTATGATACAAGCTGCTGCTATAAGTCCGAACAGTATGTTGATTCCTATATGTGATTTTTTTGATACTCTATTAAATTTTGTACTATCCTCATCACCTTTTCCTTTAGATGAGAAAATCCCCTTAATTTTTTCTAACACTATTCTCACACCCTTTCATTAGAAAAATGCATTTTCTTTGTCTACTTTTCTAACTATTCCATTTGTTACAAGTATAAGAATCATTCCAACAAATGATTGGTATAATGCTGCTGCTGAACTCATTCCGATATTTCCAAGGTTCATAAGTCCTCTATAAACATAAGTATCAATAACGTTAGTTACTGAATATAATGCTCCTGAGTTCTTAGGTAACTGATAGAATAATCCAAAGTCAGCTCTAAAGATACCACCAACTGATGTAATGAACATAATAATCATAATTGGCTTTAATAATGGAATTGTTATATGTTTGATTTGTTGCCACTTAGTAGCTCCATCTATAAGAGCTGCCTCATAGTAACTCTTATCTATTCCACAGATAGATGCAAGATAAATAACTGTTCCATATCCAACACCCTTCCACTGACTCATGAAGATAATAATAAATGGCCATACGCCTGTCTCTGTGTACCATGAAACCGGATCAATATTCATTCCCTTAAGAATTGTATTGATATACCCTTTATCTGGACTTAAGAATGCGTATAAACAGTAACTTACAACAACCCATGATAAGAAGTAAGGTAAGAACATTGAAGTTTGATAGAATTTTGATAACCTCTTGTTGAATACCTCTTTAAGTAAAATAGCTAAAGTAACTGGTAAAACTATACCGCATATAATAAATACTACATTGTACATTACTGTGTTCTTAGTAATAAGCCAAGCATCACTACTTTGGAATAAAAACTTAAAGTTATCAAATCCAACAAATGGACTCTTTATTAAACTTTCTAAAAATCCACCATGAATCTGCCAGTTTTTAAATGCTACTAGCACTCCAAACATAGGTAAATATGCAAATACTAAAAACCAAATAGTTCCCGGTACTGTTAATAGTAATAATTCTAAGTTTTGTTTGATTTTTGATTTCTTTTTTCTAGCTTTGATTGGCTTTTCATCAATCTTCACAGATGATTGTTCTGTCTTTTCTTTAATTGTAGCTGTACTCATCTAACTCCCCCTTCCTGTAAACGTTTGTCAATTTATGAATTAAATATATCATAGAACTAGTCAATAGAAATAGATTAAAAACTTTATATTTAGTGTACATTTTTAAGATTATTGATTTTTGTCCATATTTTTTCAAAAAAAAGTAGCAGATTATTTCTCTGCTACTTTTCCACAAATAATTATCCACATTCAAACCTTCTCTGTCCTTATGTTGATAACTTTTTTATTTTTTTAAGTTCTACGAAGTGTCCTCTACTTACTAAGTTATGCCCACAAAGTGTCCTCTACTTATTAAGTTATACCCACAAAGTGTCCTCTACTTATTAAGTTATACCCACGAAGTGTCCTCTACTTACTAAGTTATGCCCACGAAGTGTCCTCTACTTATTAAGTTATGCCCACGAAGTGTCCTCTACTTATTAAGTTATACCCACAAAGTGTCCTCCACTTCATTAACTTAGTCTCTTCTAGATTAAATTTAATTAGTAATTCTTCATTTCTCTAAGAGTTGATGGACAAACTCCATAATATTTTTTAAATTTTCTATAAAAATAGCTTGTATCAGTGTATCCTACTTCTTTAGCTATATTATTTATTTTCATATTTGTGTTAAGAATAAGATCTTTTGCTTTAGTATTTTTAACTTTGTTAAGATATTCTGAAAAGGAAATCCCAACTTCCTTAGAAAATATTTGCCCAAGATATGAACTATTTATTCTAAATTTAGCTGCAAGAGTTTTTAAGCTTAATTCTTGTTTATATTCTTCATTTATAAGTTTAACAACTTGCTGAACCACAGGACTATAAACCTGAGCATTATCGCTTATAAATTTAATAACATCTTCTATTTCAGAAAGTAAGAATGTCTCTATATTTTCTCTTGTATTTTCATTACAAAGATCAACTATAACACTAGCCATTCCCTCTCTACCATAACTTTGCTCTAAATTAAATTCCTTAAGAATCTCATCTATCATAATTACAGTTTTAATAGATAAATCATAAATATCCTTTGGTGTTAAACCATCATTTTCTATTAAAGTTCTTAGATAATCACTAGCCTCTTTTTGCTTTTTCTCCATGATAAGTTTATTAAGCTTTTCAACTTCCTGCTTAAAGCTTTTTCTCTCACACTTTATAGCCTCAACATCTTCGCTAAATATAATTTTTCCATATCCCTCAACAAGAATATGTCTTTTAGCTCTCTTACTTGCTTTATAACTTTGAGGTAAATATGAAAAATCATCAACTAATGCACCAATTGCTATAAACAAATCTGTTCCAAGCTCTGTTTTTATAACATCTCTGATTATTTCATAAAATTCTCTTAGTCCATCTTTTGAACTATAATTATCTAAACAATTAATTATAGTCATACTACCGTCATGATGTCTTATCATTTCAAAATTACTTATAATATTCTTTCTAATACAATTCATAACTCCATCCATATTGTCTCTATTCGAAACTATATTAGCAGTTAAATATGCTTTTCCCGTAAGACTCATTTCTATTACATTTTTATATTCTAAAATCTCCTCTACAGAAATTCTTGAATTAAGAAAATCTATGAACTTTATATTTTTAACAACTAAATTTTCTTCTCTTTTTTGTCCACTATTTATATCATCAGAAATATCCTTTAATGCTTTTTCAAGTTCATCCTCATTAACTGGTTTTAAAAGATATGATTTAACCCCAAGTTCTATTGCACTTTTAGCATAAGAAAATTCATCATATCCACTTAAAACTATAAACTTAACCTCATCATTGATTTCTTTTAATCCCTTTAAAAGCTCAAGCCCTGTAACCTTTGGCATATTTATATCTGTAACAACAATATCAACTGGATTTTCTCTAAACTTTTCAATAGCCTCCTCACCATTATTTGCAGTATTAACTATCTCTAAATTAAGCCCTTTCCAATCAATTATATTTTTAAGTCCCTCAATTATTAATCTCTCATCATCTACTAACATAACCTTTAACACAATATTTCCCCCTTAGTTTTTTGGAATTTTAACAAGTATTTCTGTACCTATTTCAAGACCTTCAATAAAAGTAACTCCATACTCTTCACCATAAGTATTTTTAAGTCTCTGATTTACATTTATTATCCCAATAGAATCACTATTAGCATTTTTATCACTAAGTTTTTGTTTAATTTCTTCTAATTTTTCATCAGAAATCCCTTTACCATTATCTATTATGTGAACCTCTATAATAGAACCACAATCTTTTATCATTATCTTCATTAGATTATCATCATCAGATAATCTAACACCATGCACAACATAATTTTCTATAAGAGGTTGCAATATAAACTTAATTATATTATTTCCTAGTAAATTATTATCACACTCTATTTCATACGCGAACTTATCTTCATATCTAAACTTAAATAAATCTAGATATTTTCTACAATAATCTAACTCTTTTTCTATAGTTATAATATCCTTTTCTTTTAGCTGACTTCTAAACAAAACAGCTAAATTATAAAGCATTTTTCCAACATCTTTATTTCCACTACATATAGCTTTCATTCTTATAACCTCAAGTGTGTTATATAAAAAATGTGGATTTATTTGGCTTTGTAAATGCTTCATTTCCGCATTTTTTTGGTTTATTTCAGCTATATAACTTTTCTTAATGTACAAATCTAACTCTTCGCACATTTCATTAAATCTTTTGTCTATATATGCAAGTTCGTCATTGAAATTAGATTCCTCTATACGAGTGCTTAAATCCCCTTGCTTTACTCTTTCCATGGCATTAATAGTATTGTTCATTCTAGAATTCAATTTTTTCACCTTAACATAAATTATTCCTTCACAAATCCCAAAAACAACAAGATTTATAAGTACCAATGCAACATAATACGTCACAGGTAACATAAAATTACTTCTGCTTACTTGTCCTATAACTGTTATTCCATCTTCTAAATAATTTACATTATAATAATCACTACCTACTCTAAAAAAAGCTTCTTTATTCTTTAAATCCTTTGCTATTTTAGAGAGCCACTTAGTATTCATATTATCTGTAGAATTATAAATTATAGTATCATCACTACCTATAACATAAACTTTATTAAAATTAGAATATGTCTTAAACAATGAATTAAGCTCATCAAGCTTAAAAGTTATAAGCATTAAACCTTTAGTTGTTAAATTAGAAGGATCATTAATTTTCACAATATGTGTTATTGCATTTTTACTAAGAATAACACTTGTCTCACTCAGCTTATCAAAATCATCTATTTTTTTAAAATCAATCTGAGAGTTTTTATTAAATGTACTAATAGTATTTCTCTGCTTAGAAACTACTGAGATATTCTGTATATTTTCATATGAAGCAAAAGTTCTTTGAACTAAAACCTCAGTTCCATAATATGAAATCCCTTTACTTTCCGATAACGCATCAAGTTTCTGTCTTTTGTACTCTGTAAAATCTAAATTCATGAACTTTAACAAATCTAAGATATTATCTCTATAAGTGTAGATACTATCTGTAATCATTCGTGTAGCTATAAACTGGTTGTCTATTTTAGCAGTTACATCCCCCACTAATTGCTGATTAATATACATCTTTTTGTCCTTTGCACTATCCATTGAATACTTTAGAAAATATAAATTCAAAAGTCCCATAAGAAGCACAATAACTGCCGTATAAACAACAAACAAATTCCTATAAATGTTTTTACGTTGTTTATCCAAAACCTTTTCCCCCTAGTTTTTTTAAACCTAGAAATTGTATACTATTTCTGCTTTTTGTCAATTGACAAAAAAATCAAATTTCAATATACTTTATTTTACTATAATTAAATAAATTTGTCTTTTTGGAAAGGAGTATATAGAATGACTAATATTATCAATATTGAAAAAATATTAACTTTCTTTAATTATGTTTTTTGGTTTTTAACTTTAAATATTTTATTCCTTGTGGTAAACACACCATTAATATTATTTTTCCTATTTGTGGGAATTAGTAGCATGACTACTTATTTACCGTTATTTTTATTTGCAGCAATTCCTTTTGCAGCATCATTTACAACTTTACTTTATTGCATGCATAAGTTAATAAAAACTCGTGAAGTCGAGCCTCTAAAGGACTTTTTCACTAGCTTTAAGTCTAACTTCAAAAATTCAACAATTATTTGGATATGTGAACTTTTAATAATTTTCATACTATCAACTAATATAAAATTTTTTGCTGCCGTTGGTGGTAATATTCTAATAAACGGATTTTTTACTTTAGTGTTATTTATTCTTTTACTTGTTACACCTCATATTTTTACGTTAACGAGTAAATTTTCAATGAACATTATAAGTACAGTAAAATCTGCCGTTATTCTTACTATCACTAGACCAATTATTACTATCGCTAACATTCTATGCTTAGTGGTAACACTTATGTTATTTGAATTAAATCCTGCTACTACAGTTTTATTTATCGGTAGTATTGCAGCATTTTTAATAGCTTTTGCAAATAAAACTTTAGTAAAAGAACTTCAAGAGAAATCAAATTCTTAGTGTAAAAATTTTCGATATATATAACTAATTCTAGCTAAATCCTCCTAGCCTATTTAAAGGTTTTCAAATCTAGTTTAAAATCAAATTAACTAGACGAGATTAAGGGGGATTTTCTCATGAATGAAATTAAATTAGAAAACTTAAAAGACTTAGTAAAAAGAATAGCTGTCAATTTATCAAATGAAATAGATGATTCTAAATTAAAAGAAACTTTTTATAGATGTTTTATAGATACTATGGAAACTACTGTTCTGATGCCTGAAGAAAACGATACTTTTATAATAACTGGGGACATTCCTGCTATGTGGCTTAGAGATTCAACTTCTCAAGTTGAACATTATCTACCATTTGTAAATGAATATACAGAACTTAGAGAAATTTTTACAGGACTTATTAAAAGACAACTTAAATGTATTAAAATAGATCCTTATGCTAATGCCTTTAATAAAACTGCTAACGGGCAAAAATGGGACAATGATATAACAAAAGATAGTCCTTGGGTGTGGGAAAGAAAATACGAAATAGATTCTCTTTGTTATCCTGTAAGACTTATATATAAATATTGGAGAAAAACTGGCGATAACACAATATTTACAGAAGAAGTTTTAGAAACTTTCAACACAATACTAAATCTTTGGGAAGTTGAACAAAATCATTTTAAAGAATCTGACTATTCATTCATAAGATTAAATTGTTCAGAAACTGATACTCTTTGCAACAACGGACTTGGTAACCCTGTTGAATACACAGGTATGACTTGGTCAGGATTCAGACCTAGTGATGATGCTTGTAAATATGGCTATTTAGTTCCTGCTAACATGTTCGCATCTGTTGTATTATCATATATTTCAGAAATAGCTTTAGAAATATACGAAGACAAACTTCTTCATGAAAAAGCTATTACACTAAAAAATGATATAGATAGTGCTATTGAAGAATATGCAATTATAGAGCATCCTGAATTCGGGAAAATTTATGCCTATGAAGTTGATGGACTTGGTAATCACAACCTAATGGATGATGCTAATGTGCCAAGCTTACTTTCTATACCATACATAGGATATAGAGAAATTGATGATGAAATCTATCAAAATACAAGAAAGTTTATCCTTAGTAAAAACAATCCACATTATTATGAAGGAAAAGTTGCTAGTGGAATAGGTAGTCCACATACACCACCTGAATATATTTGGCATATAGCTCTTTCAATGCAAGGATTAACTACTAATGACCAAACTGAAATTAATAAAATGATAGATACCTTAAATAACACTGATGCCGATACACACTATATGCACGAAGGCTTCCATTGTGATGACGCATCTAAATTTACTAGAGACTGGTTTGCTTGGTCTAACTCACTATTTGCAGACTTTATCTATAAAAAAATGATAAAAAAATAATTTTTTATCCAAAATATTCTAACATTAAAATAGTTCTAAAATAGATTTACACTCTATTTTTAGAACTATTTTTTTTATAATAACAAACTATAATTTTTATAGAAATCTATTTCCTATCTATAAGACCTGTAGCACACTACAACTCTATCGCATAAACTAATATTAAAAATATCTTAGGAGATTATTATGGATGTAATTTACCCACAAGATTTAGACCTTAATCTATTATCAGAAGATTTTACTAGAACAACTATAAATGAAGATAATAAAAAGAAACCTATGGAACCACCACCAAAAGAAAAAGTTCCTTCTTGTGATAAATGCCCTTTAGACCAAAAGAAAGTTAATGATGTAAAAACTCCAGCATACTCTGTTAGTGGAGCTGCACTAGCATGTTGTCTTAATAAGATGACTTACATTTGGCAAGGTGACGGAAAAGAATATTGGGCACATATTTTTTATATAGACCATATATGCTTTGTTGGTTGGAGATGGAATATCTATGTTAATGACTGGGTTTATTTTGGCGTAGACTTATCTAAAGTTGAAGCTTTTAGCTGTAAAAAATAAGGAGGAAAAAATAATGAAAGTTATTTATCAAGAAAAAGATAGCCCAAACTCAGTAGGTGAGTTTGAAATATTAGATGAGGCAGCACTTGAAATACTAGCAAGAAAGGCAAATGGCTACATAGCTGTGCGTGATTCTGATTTTTTTACAAAAGAAAATGGTGCTCGTGTTCCTAATTTAGCAAACCTAAATCAAGGACAAGAAGCTTACTATGGTGTAACACCTCATCCAATCCCTCATAACCTTGGACATCCACCATCAAAACAACCAACTTATAATACAACAGGAGTAGTGAAATTAAATGATTGCTACTGTGTAAATTGTGCATGTTCTAACAAAAAAATTAAACTATGTGCTTATAGATACACATATCTTTGGTTAAAAAACGGAAAAGCATTTTGGTCTTATCCAGTTCAAATAACCAATACTACTTTAACTGGTTGGAAATGGGTTAATTATACTTGGAAGTTTTTTAGTATACCAATAAATAAAATTAGTCATTTTTATTGTTATAAATAAAAAGTGGATTCTTTCGAATCCACTTCTTTTTTTTATTATTTACCTTCTGCTTCTGCTTCTGCAATAGCTTTTTCCATATTCTTAACATCTCTGTCCGCAGCTGCGAATGCAAATGGGAAGTAGATTAAGATATCTATAGCTATTAATATAATTGAAAGTATAGCACCTCTCCATGAGTTACTTGCGAATAATCCACTGATGATAGGTGGCATTACCCAGTTAACTTCTAATTGAACAAGTGGTACGAAATGCCAAGCAAGTGCAAAGTACGCTACTATTACGTTCAGTATAGGTATAAATATAAATGGTATGAAGTATATTGGGTCTAAACATATTGGAAGACCGAATATGATAGGCTCATTTATGTTAAATATACCAGGAACTATAGCAAGTTTTGTTATATTTAACTGAACTTCACTTTTCTTCTTCCTCATCTTATTCGCTATAATCATAGCAACCATAAGACATAAGGTAGCACCGGCTCCTCCGAAGAATACATATGAGTTAAGGAATTGGTCATTTACGATATATAATGGAGCTAATCCATCTTTTACTCTATGCATGTTATCGATTGTTAATGGTAAAAGTACCCCATTAATAATTGGTAACATCATATTTGAACCGTGAAGACCGAACCACCATAATAATTGAATTACAAGTACAAGAATTATTGCTCCACCAAGACTACCAACTACGTTTTGAAGTGGTGCTTGAATGATATGGTAAATAAATTCTGGTATACTTTCTTGCATAAATGCACCGTATACAGCTTGAATAACACCAGCTATACCCATGATGATTAATGATGGGAATAATGATGCGAATGATTTAGCAACTGCTGGTGGAACACCAGGTGGCATTTTAAATACAAGTCTTGGGTTACCAAGTAATGCTGCCATAGCATCTGCTACTATTAAAGCAACTACTATTGCAAGTAATAAACCGTTTGTTCCAAGGAAACTTGCGTTTTTACCTAAATCTCCAAAGAATATAATGAATACTGCAACTGAAACTAAACCAGCAGCAAGTCCATCTGAATTTCTTGATTTAGCTAAGTTATATGCACAACTAAATGCGATTAATAATGACATGATTGCGTATGAACCATTCCATACTGCTCCACCCCATGTTTTCCAATGCGGTCCAAACACAGTGTGCATCAATGTGTCGTAACCTGGAATAATGTTACCAAAGTTATTGATTAATATTGCAAATGCTCCAGCCATAATTATAGGTATAATTCCTATAAATCCATCCCTGATGGCACCAAGGTGTTTTTCTCCACCTATTTTGGCTGCAACTGGTATAAGATAAGTCTCAATGAAACCTACAAACTTTTCCATTGTTGTTCCTCCTTATTTCTTCTTCTGTATAACACTAATTTAATAAAAATTATACTTTTTATTAAATCAAACAACACTATGTATTCTACTAATTTTCCAGTAAACATTTTCATCAAATGCGTTACAAAATCCAAAATTTATAATTTTTTTAAGTAGTATAGTAATTGTTTTCTTTTGATATCTTATATTTTAGCAAATTGCATGCCAACTTTATTAACATTGTTCATCTTTTAGAAATCTAGTTAACAAGCCATTTATAATGTTTTTTTATTTTACACATATGAGTGTGTATTTATATGTTTTTTTATTTTTTTTACACACTATTATAATCTTTTTCTTCTATTTATCACTCTTAAAACGCTTACATACACTATATTTGACTCCTATTTAATAGATTTTACACTTTAGTGTAACACTAAAAGAATTTATTATTAGTATCTACAGAATTTTTAAAATTAACTTAGAGAACATAAGCCAAGTCGTACTATTTTTTACAAGTAAGCAAATTTTTCATAAATCGATATAAATATTACATCATTCCTTATTTTTTTATGTTTTTTTATTTTTTACACTCTATTAATATCCTCGTTGATTTATTTGTATATACTGTAATAGCGACATTTAAGGGGGATAAACATTTATGAAAAAATTTAAATTACACGCTATTTTATTAGCTACAATAACTTCAGTATCTTTATTATTATCAGGCTGTGGTTCTTCAGCTAAAACTATAGAAAGTGTTACTGGAAATATTGATAAACCAGCTATTGAAAGCACAACACAACCTGAAGAAACTAAAAATGAAGCTGTAACTCCTACCACCTTAGAAACAGAAGTTCATTTTATAGATACAGGAAATAGTGATTCTATTCTAATTAAAGGTGAAAAAACTGTTCTTATTGATGGTGGAGATAATAATGATGAAACACCTTTAGTTGAATATATAAAAAAATTAGGAATAACAAAAATAGATTATCTAATAGCCACTCATAACCATGCTGATCATATCGGGGGACTTGACTCAGTTGTTAAAAATTTAGATATCGGAACTACTCTTGTATCAAATGGAGATTCTGACACGGCTACGTATAAAGATTTTATTAACGCATTAGGAAATAAAAAACTTTCACCAAGTGTTCCTCTTGAAGGTGTAAAATTTGATTTAGGTACCAATTCTTATATTCAATTATTTAATGGTAACGGTGGTTTAGATACAAATGAACAATCATTAGTTACTCTATATGTAAATGGAAATGATAAATTTTTATTTACTGGTGATGCTGAGGCTGAAACAGAAAAAGAAATTTTAGATAAAATGCCAGATGTTGATGTTCTTAAAGTTGGACATCATGGTTCTAAATCTAGCACAACACAAGAATTTTTAGATAAGGTTAAACCTGAAATTGCAGTTATTACTGTTGGAAAGGATAATAAATATAATCATCCACATAAAGTAGTTATGGATAGAATTCAAAACTCAAATATAAAAGTTCATAGGACTGATGAATGTGGAAGTATAATATTTAAATCTACTGGTAATGGTGTGAAGACTGATTGTAAAGAAGGAACTTATAAATATGGCGATAAGGAAGTTGTAGCAGGAAACCAAACTGCTGAAACAGCAACTTCTACTACTGAAAATAATACTTCTAGTGCTATAGATAAAAAACCAACTACTAATGAATCTCAGACTTCTAAGCCCGAAACTACACCTGAATCAACAGTTACAAAACCTAAACCAACTATACCTACTGACAATCAAGGTAAAATAGTTTGGCTTTCAGCTACTGGTTCTAAATATCACTCAAAAAACAACTGTGGTAGAATGAATCCTGATAATGCTAGGCAGGTAACAATTGAAGAAGCAAAGTCACAAGGAATGGAAGATTGCTCAAAGTGTTAAACTATAAAAAACAACCTTGCTTAAAATTTAGAAACTTTTATAAATAAATTTAACTAAAAATATTAGGAGCATAGAATCATGTTGATTCTATGCTCCTTTTTTTATAAAAAATCAATTTTTTAATTTAACTTATTGCCTTTAATTCTTTACTTGTAAATAGAAGGTACACTCCCATAACTAATGAAATACCCGCTATGACTATAATAGATATTAAAGCTCCTTTTGCTCCTACTTCACTCCATATTGCTCCTGTAATAACAGAACCAACAAATGATCCAAAGTAAAGGAAAGTATTTATTATTCCATTAACAGTTCCTCTATACTCATCCTTATCAATAACTTTATTAGTTATTGTAGGAATAAGAGTTACTATGATGTTATATCCTAACATAAATAATGTAGTTCCTATTATTAAGTAAATAATATGTGTATTCCAAAGATAAAGAACCATTCCACCGCACATTAACGCAAGTGATATAACAAAAATTTCTCCTGTTTTACCTCTATTAATGAAAAGTATAGACCCCCTCATTAAAATAGCTGCAATTATAGTTGCAGGAACAAAAATTTCCCACATATTTGATTGCCCACCTGGTATTTTTCCAAGATACTCTGGTATTACAAAGAAAATAGACATTATAACATAGTTTGCTATGAATGACTGAACATTAAGTAATGTGAATACTTGTACCTTTAAAAGCTTACCAAGATATTTCCAAAACTCTGAGTCCATTTTTCCTCTTTTAACTTCTTTTGCATGCTCACCCTCTGGAGCTTTTAAAAATATCCAAACAAGTATTATTGAAATAATAACACACGCTGTATCAAGATAAGTTAATGCTTTATATGACATAAATGTTCCAAGAATAGTACCACCTGATAATCCTAATGCTGATGAAATTCCTATAGCAGTTCCAGCTATGTTGATACCATTAGAAACATTTTTTTCTCTAACACCAATAGAAAGCCATGCAAATGCAGCTGATGCAATTGCACCTGCTCCTTGTAAAGCACGCCCAAAAATGAATACATAAATATTACTACTAACTACAGTAAGTATAAGACCTACTGCTAACATTATTAATCCAATTAAAATAATAACTTTTTTACTAAACTTATCACTTAAAATACCAAATGGTATTTGAAATATAGCTTGTAATAAACCAAATATTCCAAGTGATACAGCTGCAAGTTCTACTGTTCCAAAGTGTAACGTTTGGGCATAGTTAGAAACATACGCTGATATTATAGCTGTAGCTAACTGTCTTACTCCAAGTGTAAGACTAAGTAATGAAACAAAAACTAATTCTGCTCTAGTAAACTTCGCTTTATTCATATCTTCTCCTTAGTTAAACAAAATTCTTCTTATTTTTTCAAATAACAACTAAATTTACTCTCATCTAATTTCCCTAACCTCTTACCACAAAATATTATAAATCAAGAACTCATAAATTAGCAACAAATAAAAATATAAAAAAACTCACAGGATATTCTCCTGTGAGTAAATTTACTTTTTTAGTTTTTTGCTTAGTTTGCTACTTCTTTATCAGCTTTTGTAAAGCTAAGTTCTTGATTTGTAGCCATTCTAACAAACGGAATGTATATTGCAACTGACACTGCGATACAAACTATAGCTACAACTCCACCCATGATTGAGTTTGTTGAAAGTATAGCTCCAAGTACTGGAGGTGTTGTCCATGTTCCAAGTATTGATACTGGAGGCATAATATTAAACACTGTCGCTAAGTATGCAATAACCCCTGATGCTAAAGGTGCTAATAAGAATGGTACGAAGTATATTGGATTAAGAACCATTGGCATACCAAATATAATAGGCTCATTAATATTAAATAATCCAGGTGCTGTACCAAGTTTTGCTATCATCATTTGAGTTTTACTTTTTCTACCTGCAATGTATATCGCAATTATTAAAGCTATAGTTGTTCCTGATCCACCCATATTAACAAATGAATCCAAGAATTGGCTGTTGATGATGTTCTCTGGAATTCCTCCAGCTTGAACTGCTGCCATGTTTGCTTGTGTTAAAGGTAATAATACTGCTGTGATAATTGGTGCTAATATATTAGAACCATGTAATCCGAAGAACCAAAGTAATTGTTGTATTAAAATTAATCCAATGAATCCCCAGAAACTACCTAAAACATTTTGTAAAGGTGCTTGTATTATATTAAATAATGCTTGATGTATATCTAAAACCCCAACTTTTACAAATATAAACTTAGCTATCGCTACAAGAACAATAATTATAATAGTTGGTAATAAAGCTGCAAATGATTTAGATACTGCTGGTGGAACACCATCTGGCATCTTAACAATAAGCTTTGGATTTCCTGATAATTTAACAAAAATTTCTGTAGTAATAAGTGCAACTATAATAGCAACGAAAAGTCCTGCTCCACCCATAAAAGTTTTAGCAAGTGTACCATCTGCTGTAGGTGCTAATAATAACATATTACAAGCTAGAGAAATCATCCCTGCTGCAAGACCATCTTTATTGTAACTCTTAGCTAAATGATACGCGATTGTAGCTGATGCAAGTACTGCCATAATACCAAGAGAACCATCCCAAACTGCTCCCCCAATATCTTTCCAGTTAGCCGGCATAATAGTATTCATAAAGTTTTGATACCATTCAAACCCTATATTATTAATTAAGACAGCGAATGCTCCTGCCATTATAAGTGGACTTATAGTAACAAATCCATCTCTAATCGCAACTAAATGTCTTTGTGCACCAATTTTTGCTGCCACTGGTACAAAGTACTTATCCATAAAGTCAAAAAACTTCTTCATGTGTATTTCCCCCCTTAAATTGTCTGTTCTAAATGTCTTGTTTTTTCTAACGTAGTTTTAAATTTTTATTTTTCTTTCTTTTCAAAATAATCTTTAAACTGTGGTAAATATTCCTTATGAGCTTCTAATAACTCTTCAACTAAAACCTTAGCAAGCTTATCTGATGCAACTAATGGATTTATAGCTAGTGCTAAAACTGCCTTTTCTACATTTCCCTCTATTGCTGCCTCAACTACTAATCTTTCAAAAGTTTTAATTTCTTGTACTAATCCTTTTGTAGCTAAAGGTAACTCCCCAATTTTTATTGGCTTTGGTCCATCTTTTGTAATCACACATGATACCTCTACCACTGAATCATCATCTATATCTGAAATAGCGCCCCCATTTCTAAAGTCAACTGGTTGAATGTCCCCTGTATCATTGTAAATTGATGTTATAAGTCTACAAGCTGCATCACTATAGTATGCTCCGCCTCTCTTTTCAAGTTGAGTTGGCTTCTCTTTTAAGTCTTCATCCTTATAAAGTTCAAATAACTCAGCCTCAACGCCTTTTACAATTTCAGCTCTAGTTTCTCCCTTAGAAAACTCTTTTAGCTCTTCTTTTAACATCTTATCTCTTTGATAGTAATATTTATGATAAGGACAAGGCATAACTCCTAACCCTTTTATAAACTCTGCATTCCAAGAAAAATCTGAAATGTTTCTAACAATCTGACCAATCTCCCCATTTGCTAAGGCTTCGATTAAATCCTTTGTTCTATCTTCGCCTTTAACTTCTACTTTAGTACCAAATACCATATGATTTAGTCCTGCAAAAGTCATATCTAATTCTTCATGTGCAACACCTAAAACCCTAGCTGCTGCTTTTTCCATTCCTATCGGAACATTACATAACCCAATGTACTTTCCGTTTTGTCTAGCTCCATACCTATTGAGAGCTTCTGTAACCATCCCTGCTGGATTAGTGAAATTAATTAACCAAGCATTTGGGCAAAGTTCTGCGATATCTTTTTCTATATCTAATATCACAGGAATTGTTCTAAAAGCTTTAAACATTCCACCTGCTCCATTAGTTTCTTGACCTATCACCCCATGACTTAAAGGAATTCTTTCATCCTTAATTCTCGCATCTAAAAGACCAACTCTCATTTGAGTAGTTACAAAATCAGCATCCTTTAATGCTTCTCTTCTATCATAAGATATATTAACCTCTATAGGTAATCCTGATTTTTTAACCATTCTTTTAGCAAGATTTCCTACTATCTCTAATTTCTCTTTACCTGCTTCTATATCAACAAGCCATAACTCTGTAATAGGAAGTTTATCATACCTTTTAATAAACCCTTCTACTAACTCAGGAGTGTAGCTTGATCCCCCACCAATTGTAACAATCTTTAGCTTCTTACTCATCTCCTTTTACCTCCTCAACTTTTGTGTACTCTCTTATTTCTTACACTACTATATAATAGCAAGAAGCGTGCCAACTCTAGTTTGTTGACGTTTTCATTAAATTAGGATTAAAAACCTAGTAAAATAGCCATTTGCATACACAAATTCAAATTACACTCTTTTCAAAAAATAACCCATTTATTTAACACACTAATATAATTTGTGTGTATATAATTACATTCTGTTAACTAATTTTGAATTTAATTAATATACATTCAATTTTATTAACTTCAAATTCACTAAATTAACTCTTTAGAAACACTTTTTAGAAAAAAAATAACCTAGTAGGAAATTCCTACTAGGCATTAAAAAAATTCTGTGTAACAGACTATTTTCTTCTCTCAAATCCAAAACTCATCCAAGGATCAATATAATCTAATAAGAAGATTTCTTCTTCTGCAATTCTTCCTACTACACTTGTTTTTCCTGAGTTTTTCATATCTTTTATTGCAACTTGAAGTTCACCAGCATATCTTGTATATAAATCTGAGTCGATTAATATATCTCCTCTTTTTATATCCCTAGTATTTTTAGGAGGGAATTTTTCACCCTTATACTTAACTCTACTTTGTGTACTTCTTATCATGTACTCTGAAACATCCCCTCTATTAAAGTGATGCTCTTCAAAAATAATTTTCTCTTCTAATGCTGAAGTTTCTTCAAAAACATCAGCTGTAAGAGTAATCATTGATTTATTTATTTCACTTAATGCTTTTAACTCTTCTTCTGATGCATAAGCATTAGCTATAATAACATCATCAATTAGGTTTGTAGCAAATAAATGTTTAGTTTGAACAACTATTGGTAACTCTCTATGTTGCTCTAAAGTACAAAGCCCTTCTGATACAGGCCAAGGACCATGAGTTGCAGCAGTTGAGTTAACAAAAGCAGCTGTTCTTATTCCTTGCTCTTTATATTGCTTACTTGTTTTTATGAAATGCTCATATGATAATCCTGTATAAACATGAGGATAGAAATTATGACATCCATATATATTTTCTTTATTAGCACTATATGAAAGAATATTTTCTAGATACTTGTTACCATTACTTACATTAAGCTCAATTTTTAATCCAAACTTATTGTATGACATTATTGATTCTTCATACCCACTAAATCCAGCATCAAGTCTTATACCTGAAAGCCCCATTTCTTTAAATGCACTAAGGTCAGTTATTGAACCATCAAGCATTTTAAAAACAGTTGGATCAAGATCAGCTATAACTTCCATTTTTTCTTCATTTGCAGCTTTAAGAACTGTTTTAAACTCTGCAATAACTTCATCAAGAGGTCTCTCTGAAGCTGATATTAGACAAGTGAATATTCTCTCAAATCCGTATTTACCAGCTAAATGAATATAATCAACAACCTCTTGTATATTATCCTTATTAGGATATACTGATATTCCAAGTCTTCTCATTTCACGTCACTCCTAAATTTTATTTTAAAATCACTAAGTTAAATTTTCATTATCTCTTATCATTTATCTATTTAAATCACACACATACACACATACACATTTTACTTTTAAAACTTTATTTAATATCGAGTGCTTAATATTTAGACTAAGATACAACTTATCTAAATTAAGATTACTCTATTTATTTTCTTTCTTATATATATAATAAGCTCCTTTAGCTGCTGATACTTTTGACTCAACGAAAGATATAACATTTATATTTTCATTAAGATACTTCTCAAAAGTTTCTCTAACAACTTTACTCCTTCTTATAACTCCACCAACAAGTCCTATAGAACATTTTTCAAAACCTAAAGCCTTGTAAGTATTTTCTGTTGTTTTTGCAAGTTCTATAGCCTCTTCCTTAAGCATATTGATTGACATTTCATCGCCCTCTTCTGCAAGTATAGAAACTACAGGTGCGAGTATTGCAACCTCATCTTTTGTTGATGAATAAACAAAAGGTACAAAATCATCTACATTTGTTATTCCAATTCTAGCCATAACTCTTTTTGATAATTCTGAAAACTCCATATCATTGTCATTCTCAAAAATAGCTCTTTTTATAGCATTAACTGAAATTCTATAAGCTGACCCTTCATCGCCTAAAAGATGTCCCCATCCTCCACGCTTAATTCTTTTTTCTCCATTGATACCAAATGATATTGAACCAGTTCCTGCTATAGTAAGAATTCCATCCTCACCTTCAAGCATAGCTCTTAAAGCAAGCTCTCCATCATTCATAACTACTGAATTAGCACAAAATTGTTTTGCAACATCTTCTATGCACTTAGCATTATCTCCTGCTTCTGAACCAGCAATTCCAAGGTATATACCTTTTAATCCTTCTAGTCCTTGAACATCAGTAAGCTCTCTTATAGAATTTTTAATATTCTCTAGAGCTTCCTCTTTGTTGTTAAGTGGATTACCAAAACCATTTATTGTTTTACTTAAAACTTGCCCATCTAAATCATAAGCAACAGCTTCTGTTTTAGTTCCACCACCATCAACACCTATGATATAATCCATTCTTATTTCCCCACTTTCGTCTATAAAGAAAGCTCTAATTTTACATTAGAGCTTACTAAAAGTTTATTACTTTGCTATTTTTTCGTGTAAGTCTACTATTTCAGCAGCTAAATCTTTTAATGTCATTGATGTCATTAAATGGTCTTGAGCATGTACTAATAATAATGAAACTTCTGTTTTATTTCCACCAGCTTCACCTTGTATTAATGCTGTTTGAGATTTATGAGCTTCTGCTAATTTTTCTGAAGCTTGTTGTAATAATTCTCTAGCCTCTGCTATTTTACCTTCTTTAGCAAGTGCCATAGCTTCCATTGCGAAACTTCTTGCTTCCCCACTATGGATGATAAGATTCATGATGATTTCTTCCATTAAATTCACGTCCTTTATTTCTATTTTAAAATTTTTATTAACCGATTAATTCTAAAGCTCTTGATAAAACTTTATCCCCATTCATTGTTCCGTAAGCTATTGTATCAATAACTTCTACTGGTACGTTTTTACCAGCTGTTAAACCTTCGAATTTTTTAAGTAAGAATCTTACTTGTGGTCCTAATAATAATACGTCGATGTTATCTACTTTGTTTATAGCATCTGCTTCTGCAACTGCTTCGATGTGGCATTCGATTCCTCTTGTTTTTGCAGCATCCTGCATTTTTGTAACTAATAAACTTGTTGACATTCCTGCTGAACAAACTAATAATATATTTTTCATAAGTAACTCCTCCTCTGAAACATTGAATCGTTTCATTTGTTTATTTCTTTTTTAACTATGCCTATATATAGAGCAATTTGCATGCCAACTTTATTTTTACACATAATCAGTTTTTAATGCATAAAAAGCTCTATTTAAAGCCATTTTTTAAAATTTATAGATTAATTCGTAGTGTGTAAATTTGCTACACACTACTTTTTATCTAACACACTAATACATTTTTTGTCGTAAATGACTATTATTTAAAATCATTTTTACAATAAAAGCAATCTCATTATCACCTATATTGATGCAATAATCTAATTCTAATAGTTTAAAGCTCTTTTTAACCATTATAAACTCTTTATTTTTTTCACTTCTATATTCATTAAGTCCTACAAATAAAGTTTCCTTACCACCTTTTTTAATCTTATCAACTAAGAATCCTATATGCATAAGCATTCCCATCTTAGCATCATCATTAATGGCTAGATCTAAATTCCCCTCCATTTGTTCTATAGCAATTCTAATATCATTGACTAATTGATATGAATCGATATCCTTAATTTGAGTTTTTAATGATTCAGCTATTTGATCATAATCTATTTCTCTTCTAACAAGCTTATTAAGCTTTATTAAGCCTTCTCCTGTAAAAATTTCAGCTCCTGATACAAATGGTATCTCTGGAGTGTCCATATCTACAGTTCCAACTATAGCAAGAACTTTATTATGTCTCTTTGTTTTTTCTAGATTTTCAATAAAATCTTCTCTATCTAATATATTAAGAGGAATAAGATTAACTCTATCCATGTTATTAAGCTTACTAGCTATAAATGTTTTAAGTTTCTCTGCTGAACCCTCTCCTGTAAAACATGTCGTTATAATAGAAAGATTCTTTCTAGCTTCTTTTTCTACTACATATCTAAGTCCAAACTTATTCATGTCAGTACATGATTCATATATAGCGGGAAGATCTCTTCCACTTAAAGCTTTTCTTCCTGCCTCTATTACTGCTAAAGTACTTACCATATCTACAGTTTTTACATTAACACCTATCTCTTCTCTTATTATATCACCAAAATTAACTAATGACCCCATATCAGCAAGAATTATTACACCTTTACCATTATCAATTTCTTTTACTTTTCTTTTTACTTTTTCAAACATTACCTCTGCCTTCATATCAAGAGGCATATCTAAAGCTTCAACATATTCTTCTCCAATAAGTGTATTAGCAACTTCTACCATACTAGAAGCAGTAGCTCTACCATGCATAATAACTAAAACTGCAACCTTTGTATCATATTTCTTTTCAAGCTTATCTGTATCAGCAGCAAGGAACATAGTTATATATCCAATTTCATCTAAAGAAATTCCTATATCAAATTTATCTTCTATCATTTTAGCAATTTCCATAGATACCATAAACTCTTTACTATATTCTTTCCTAACCTTATTTAACTTAGGATGATAAATTTCATTACCATTTATAATCCTTTCTATACTACCTTGTAAATGTAGTGCTAATCCAAAATAAACTTTCTCACCAAAATCTCTATTTAATTCCTTACTAGCGAACCCTAATGCCTCTTCTACAACATCAACAACTCTTGGGTCTACTATTTTAGAAATTTCCTCTTTTCTAAATCTACCTTTTAAATCCCTAATATACTTTCTAAAATATCCTTCTATATCTAAATTCAAGATATCATCTATCTCAGCATTAGTAAGTCCTTGATTTTTTAAAGTATTAAATTTTCTTTCTATCGTTGTATAAAAATGTTCAATTCCGTCATTATTTTTAGAATTATCTATATTTGTATCAAAAGGATTTTTATCATCCTTAGAAAAACTTATAACATCACCTATGTTTTGGAACAACTTATCAATTTCACTTCTCTTATCTTGAAGTTTCATAATCCCTTTCTTAACAGAACTTTGTAAATCTGACTGATCCACAACAATTATATTTTTCTTTCCACTTTTATAATTTAAAAAAGCTTTTGCACATGATAATTGAATATCACTTTTTAGTTGACCTATATTATTATTACAATCATATAATAAGAATGACTGCAACGCACTTCTATTGAAATATATAGGTTCACCAAGTCTTGCAGATTCACTTTTTATAAAGTCCTCTAACAAATCATATCTTTCCCCAAGACTTCTCTCTCTAAGAGGAGGTAAAATAATTGTCATTGGTATTCTTCTTGTAAAAGTTTGAAGTAAATACGATTTCGGATCTTCTGTTGTAGCTGCTATAATTTGTAACTTCACGCTAATTTGCTTTTCTGTTTCTCCAAGCGGTCTAAATACTCCCTTATCAATAAAAGTAAATAACATCTCTTGTCCCTGAGGAGATAATCTATGTATTTCATCAAGGAATAATATTCCACCGTCTGCTTTCTTTAATAAACCATCCTTATCTTTATCTGCTCCTGTAAAAGCTCCTTTTTTAACACCAAAAATTTGAGCCATAACAAGTTGTGGATTATCAGCATAATCTGCACAGTTAAATCTTATAAATGGAGCCTCTCCTTTTAAAACATCTGTTTCTTTAGCAAATCCATACATAGCTTCAGCAAACATAGATTTACCAACACCAGTCTCCCCAAGAATAATTGTATGAAGTCCATTAGGCGGATATAAAATAGCTGCTTTTGCTTGTTGAATAGCAACCTGTAATGAATTATTAGCTCCAACAAGTCCATCTAGACTATTTTCATGCTCTGCAACTACTTGATTTTGACCACTTACAACAGCTTTTTCCTCAGCTATAACTTCTAGCTTTCTTTCTCCTAGAGTATATTTAACTGGTCTACCATCTAACTTATCTAACTGTCTATCTTTACTGAGCTTATTAAGATATCTACTTACATTCGCTCTATCTAAATTCATATATTCACTTATGTCACTAGCTGAAACTCCTTGATTATTATTAATAGCCTCAAGTTCTTTAACAGCTTCTAATACTTTATCTATTTTTCTCACACTCAAAAGCCTCCATATCCACTATCTTAATTTTTCTTTAGTATATGTCACCATACATATCTACTATTTATAACTAAAAACACTATTTAAAATACTTTATAAATGTTTAAACGTCTTACTCTTTTACATCTATTATACATTATTTACACACTATCTAGTTGCCATTTTTTAAATTATTACATTTTTCCAAAATAAAACTACATATTTAGACAAACTCTAACTATTAAGACAAATTTACAAAAAAAATAGACTATGTAGAAACTTAAAACCTCTATTTCTACACAATCTATACTCAAATTTTCAACTTACTTTTTTACTCATCGTTTCATATGCATCTTTAACACTTTCAGAATTATCAGAATTAATAATGTAAGTTACGCCTTCCTTAGTAGTCAAAACAATAGTATCTCCTTTTGATAGATTAGTATAAACTTTACACTCACCATATCCCTCTACATTAAAAGTTCCTTTTCTATTAGTTCCTATACCACTTCCAAAAACTTTTTTCATACTTGGAGTTTCCTCAATCATCTTCATACTCTCTATCTCATCAGTGTCTATAACTTTCCCATCAAAAACTAATCCTTCTGTATTTGTATTAATTTCTATTGCTCCCATAGAACTTGTCATCATAATAACAGCAATTAACATAGGAATTCCAACTAAAAATCCTGTTGCTATTGCCTCTGCTTTATCAATTTGATTATTATCAAACTTTTGCATTTTATATATTCTATAAATTAAAAAGACAGCAGTTCCTATAACTAAATACACCACTATATTAGGTATCATTTTTTCTAGAACTCCTGCTACAATCCACCCTGCCCCTAGAAAATACATAGTGTATCCAAAATATCTAGCTAAATTAACAACATCAACATTTTCTTTCTCTCTCTTAGTCATAGTGTTATAACCAGACATTAGAAAATACATTTTGAATTTATGTATTAGAAGTCCACCAAATATTAAAATAGCTCCTACAACAATGTACATCACCATAAAAATTTCCTCCCTTAAAAAATTAATTCAACAATATTTATATTAATTATATTCTTAAACCCTTAATATAAAATAAAAAATTTCTTACTTATTTATTAAGGTTATAGAAATCATTTAAAACAGTTTAAAAAACCTCTTTATTTTCAAAATAATTGATTTAAATTATATCTTTCTAATATAATAGTTGAAATTTTCTAAGTTTGTTCCTGCTAATCTAAGCAATCAAAACTAAATAATTTTATTTTTAACTTATCTTCTTTATCTCATACCCTTCTTTTTCTAACATTTTGAGAACACTATCCTCACCAAAATAGTGTAAATATCCAACAGCTACAACATATGATTTATCATCTTTCATATATTCATTTATTTTCTCTACCATACCTTTATTTCTATTAGTATGAAGTATATTATAAACATCATTTTTTTGTTTTTTTGCTTCATTCTTTTGCTCTTGTACTACTATTTCTGGGTACTCTACCTCACTTTTAGTAAAAGCATCTAATAAAGCATTGCAGTATTCGCTTTGTTTTCTAATATTTTCATCATTAAATTCTACTAATGTTTTCTCTATATCTATAATACTAGCAGCTGCTGTCAATGCTTCAAACTGTATATCTATATTTTCTAATGCAACCACTTCTTTTTCAAGTTCTTTAAACTTATTAATTATAGCTTCGTCTAAAGTTTGTCCATTGTAACCCACATAATTAATTAATAAGGTGCTTAAAATTTGTCTTAATCCCTCTTTATTTAAATTTTTCACCTCTGAATAACTAGAACCAACCTTTTTTAATAGTTCATCTAACTTATCAAAAGCTTCCTTACTCAATTCACCCTTTAGAGTTCCTTCTTTCAAGAAAAAATTTTCTTTTTGTAGTCTCACAAAATCATTTAATACTTGTTTATCCGTAATATCTACTTCAACAGCTAAAATATCAGCATTTTCAATAACTTCATTTAATGTTTCATTAAAATAATTTATTCCTTTTGGTGCTGGATGCATAGTACCAACTAAATTTATACTTTTGCCATCTTTAGTAGCTTCCCATATATATCCCTTTGTTGCCTCTTCACTAACATTAATACTACTTATTATACTGTCCTGCAATTCATCTTTTGCTTCTTTACATCCTACAAGTGGTAACATCATTAATACGCTAATAGCTAAAACACCAAATTTTTTTAAAATCCCCAAACTAACCTCTCCCCTTATACTCACTATTTTTTATTTCAATATTAAAGACGTTAATCTTTATAAATATCTTTCAAGCAAAATAAATATCCTGTGGATAACATTTCAAAAAGTTATCCACAGGATATATTCATTTCAATATATTAAAATATTTATATATTTTTTCTTAAATAAAAAAATACAAACTTTAATTTATTACCCCCTTCATTTTTACACTATATTTCAGTACTTATTAAGCTCTAAAAACAGTAATGCTACTATTAATATCCTTGCTGTTGAGTTATAGTACTAAAGCAATATTTAAAATTTTAATTTAACTATATATTTATATAATCTTATAAATATATTTATAATTTTTTTATATTATATTGATAAAGGAGTTGATTATAATTAAATTTTTATATTTTTTAACTTTGATTTATACATTATTTATTACATTATTTTGAGCCTCCACAAAATCTTTTTTATCTGTTTGCTTATTTATTTATTTATTTTTACTTATATTAAAACCTTATAATAAATTTAAAAAATTATATTTATTTTGGATTATAATAA
>JBOFRC010000448.1:0-1128 GCA_051650825.1 Sarcina sp.
CTAGTAAAATACCTGTAATTCAGCCTGCTTTGACTCCATTACACATGTGTCTTTACGATCATGCTGTCGTGTCCAGTGCTCAGTGTGTGCTGTACAGGTGGAGCCCCCTTGTGTTTGTTGTGGCTGATTGTCAAAGTGACAGTGATAACAAACAAAAACTACAGTCTGACTGTTTGTCATGATGTTGTATTATTTATTGGCTCATACCAAACTGCACGTTTGTTCAGTATATTTGGTTGTATTGTAACAATGGTTGGTCTACAGGAGGAGCTGAATTTCATCAGTCCTTTGAGTGTTTCTGATATATGCACCATGGAGGAACTGAAAAGTTGCAACAGATTTTCTTTTTCCTTCAGACATCACACATGTACTACAACAGAATTCCTGAATTATGAACGGAGAAATGATTATTGTCTCTTGCCAACTGCTAGAACTTTGTCAAAGAGCTGAACGTGAATGGAGAGTCCTGGATTGGTCTACGGAGAATATGGACACAAACAGGAGGGGAAAGGGCATGGGCATGGCTATGGGAATGGGAATGGGTGGACGGATCACCGCTGACAGAAACGTGAGACATTTTAAAGGTTTTTTGTTTCCATCACAATTCCATTTGTCACTAAAATAAGTTTTAAAAAGTAGGATAAAAGCAAATGAAAAAATAAACAATTTTATCAATACAGATTATATCAATTTACAAAGCTGAATTATGGGTTAAAAGAGTTATTAATCTTTTTATTAATTGCAGATAATATAAATATCTGAAGTGAAATTCAAAAGTTTACTTCAAATTGAAAATAATCAGGAGTGACATCATTTTATTTGTCCTACAGGTTCTGGGCAGCAGGATTGTCAGACCAGCACTGGGACCAGTACCAGTACGCTGCAGCATGCTGCAATCAACAAGGACGATGGACACTAAGAAATTATTATTATGATTTTAAGAACTGGATCTGTGAGAAACAGATGTCCTGCATTCTCTGATGACAGAGGGGTGTGTAGCATTGGATTAGCTTCATCAAATCTGACCAATTCACATTTTACATTTGTTCAGCTGTTTATTCTGTGTTGCATGCTAAATAACCTGGATTATATAGATATTGTTCCTCTGCCCTACATAGTGAACAATCT
>JBOFRC010000449.1:0-2093 GCA_051650825.1 Sarcina sp.
GACCAACAGAGGGAAGCCATGTGGAGAAAGAAAGAGGCTCTCCAAGAAGAGAATGAGAGGCTACAGAAAACTGACCTAACTGGGAAGATTGAGTACCTCGAGGAGGAGTGCAGAAGAGCAACTGTCATGTCACATGATATTGTAGCAATTTCACCTCCCCTCGAGGTGTACGCTATCTAGCTAGATAGCGTTAGCTGCTGTTAACCGTGCTAATTCAACTACTACTAGCTACGACTATTAGCTACCTTGAACCAAATTGGCCACAGTCGCAGCTAACGTTACTATCTTGTTTTGTTTTTGCAGCTACTAGTAGTTGTGACTCAAACTTTGCGTAGAGAGACTAGCCCATATTTTTATGGTGGTTCAGCAAACTCATTGCATCCGTTCTAAAAGCTCTGTGGATGTTTATTTCTTTCTTTCTTTTTTAAATATTCATCTACATAAAAATGTTCAATCAAAAAAAATACTTTAATTCTCCTTAAGTTATCTGACAACAGAAAAATGATTAATTGACAGCAGCTAAACAGTGAGTGTGTGTGTGTGTGTGTGTGTGTGTGGAGCGCAGCTAACAAACGAGCTAACAAGCTTGCTAACGTTCGCTCACAGTAAATGTCAGTAGGAGAGTAATAGCCAGGGTCCAGGGGCTGTGTAGCAGCTTCCTGTCACCTCTAACCCTCTCTGTGATCACACAATACAGTTATTAATGTTGATTTTGACAACTTTATGATCGCCAAATACTGATTTAAGCAGCATCTCAGCATAACAGAGGAGGAGTCGTGTCATAGTTTGCATTTATACGTTAGCATTTATAAACCACAATCTAATCGCTGTTTATGTTCATTCTGTTGTCTGACAACAGAAACAGAAAAGGTGATTAAATCAGCTAAACACGGAGTGTGTGTACATTAAAATGCAGTGTAGGTGAGCAGAGGTTTAACCAGCTGTCCGTTGCACTGCTCAACACATGTTGCTGTCATCAGCACTTTTTTTGTTTGCCGTACTACGAAAAGAAACGTTTCACCCAGTTTTCCATTGATTAGTTGTTTCCGTGTGGAAAACCTTGAGCAAAATATGTAGCTTTAAACAGCTTTTCCAGATTATTTAGCTCAGCGCGGATGTAGCCGACAAACGAGCTAACAAGCTTGCTAACGTTCGTTCACAGTAAATGTCAGTAGGCGAGTGAAAGCAACCTGTTCTAATCCCGTGTTTTCAGTTTTAATACCTGAGCATTATAGCTCCATCACTGCAGATGCATGTGCTCACGTGATTGAGATATTTGTACAGAATGTATTAAAAGAAGAAGGGGATCCACTGGGACTGCATATACAGTGGAGGGATTTTCACTCCTGTCCCATCCCACTCCCACAAAAGTCTCCCGTCCCAATCCTATCAAAGAGTTAAAAAAAAAAAAATCCCGTCTTGACTCCCGTCCCATCCTGTTCCCGATTTAATATACTAAATAAATCAGAAAATAGCGTTTTTTCATGTTAGAATTGCATATTTATATATAAAAACTGACCTGTGTTTCCCGGTGAAATTGACTCGCATCACACGGGAATCCCACAGGAAAACTGTCCTGTCCTGTCTAGATGGTGACCCAGGATTTGCTGAAACTCTCGCGACATTTAGGTTTTAGGCAACAAAACTACCTGTTTAGGGTTACGAACGCACACAATGAAGAAACAACACGTACACATTTAGCGAGAGCTTCGCAAATCCAGTGAGTGTTACCATCTAGACACGACCGAATCCCGTGACCCACAGGATTCCCGAAAAAATGTCAGCCTCTAATATACGGGGGCCGGATTTTTCTGCTAGCCACAGATCATCTCTTATGCACAGAGAAAATAAAATCGGTTTTATAAACCACAAAACACTGTGAAAGAACTGGTTTTAAGCTGATCAGTTCAGAATAAAGATCTATTTTAAACTTCCATTAACTCTGTCGCTTTTTCAAAAAGTCAAGTTGGAACCAGTTCGAACTAACTCTATATTTGCTTGAATTAATTCAAATGCAACCCAGATAGCCTCATGCACAACACCTGAATCTGGAATTTGAATATTTCGTTTTTTCCTACTTTCGAATAAAAGTT
>JBOFRC010000450.1:0-4061 GCA_051650825.1 Sarcina sp.
ATAAATTTAATTCTTTGTGATAACAGTATAAAAGTAGCTAGTAATAGTTGTAGTAATATTTGAAATAAATTTTTAGATTTTATTTTAACTGGGACTTAGCAAATGTAGTGAAGAATTGAGAATGTGGAAATGTCACTTAACGTTAAAAGGTATATTTCTTTAAAAAAAATAGAATTTTCTTTTTCAAGGTTTATGAGGCATGAGGCAATTTAAATAATTCTAATAGTATATAAATTATGTATTTGTAATGAATGTTTTAATAATGTGAAAAAAGTACATAGCATGTATACGGAGAATTAACAATATTACTAAACAATGTATATGGAAAAAAAAGTTAATTAAATAGTTATATCTTTTTAAAGTTAAGTCTACAAATTTAATTTTTTGAAATGCTAAAATATTATTATAGTGTGATATAGGAGGAATTTGATGTTACAAGTAAAATGTATTTTAGTTAAGGGTGGAGAAAATTTAAATCTATATTCAGAGATTATAAATAAAGTAGCAAGAGAATATAAAGAGTTTAAAAACTATAAGATAAATAATAATTTAGAAGGTTTATTATTAGATTTTGATGTTAATAATAAATATAGAGATTTCAATCTTACTTTTTTATGTGGAGAAGATAACTTTAAAAATGACACTACAGTAAAGTATTCAGTATTAAATTTTAATAATGAAAGTCAAACTGATGTTAACTTAGTAGTTGATAGGTACGATAATAAACATATCAGAATCCAAAGTTTTAGAGATAGCGAAGTTGTAGATGTACTAACTATTTCACAAAGAGATTCTTTAGAGAATATAGTTTATAATCTTAGTGACTATGAGGGAGCGATAATTGATCCTGAATTAAAGAAGACTATAAAAGGTTTAAAAATAGATAATTTAGTTGAAAATATTTTAGAGTATTTTGGAGTTAGGATGGGACTTTTATTTAGTAAAACTTCAAAAGAAATATTGAAATGTGATATTGAAAAATTATTTCTATCTAATTAGTTAGTTTCTCTATTTTCTAATATATATTAGAAAGAAGTATACTTATAAATGAATTTGACTAAATTTTTAGATGGATAGTTAGTCTTAGAAAATAAGTCTATATTTAGAAAAAATAAGTAAATTCAGATGGAGATTTTAGGACTCTGTCTGATTTTTTTTACAATCGAACTTTTGTTCTTTTTTTCTAGGTATATTATAATTTTTATGTTATAATAGTCACATAATTAATTAGCGATAAAGTAATTGAAGTTTCTAAAGAATGTAATATTTAAAAGATAGCAGTATATTTTAACGCAATATGGAAAAGGATGTTTGAGTGAAAGGAGATTCGTTAATGGAATTAGAAGAAGGAAAATTAAAGGCGCTTCAAAATACGCTTAGTCAAATAGAAAAGCAATTTGGTAAAGGTGCCGTGTTCAATTTAAGTGATGAAGGAACTGAAATGGATACTATAAGTACAGGTTCACTTCAATTAGATGATGCACTAGGTGTTGGGGGGCTTCCAAAAGGAAGAATTGTTGAAATTTATGGACCAGAGAGTTCAGGTAAAACAACAGTAGCACTTCATGTAATCGCTGAAGCACAAAAAGTTGGAGAGCAATGTGCATTTATAGATGTAGAACATGCTTTAGATCCAGTTTATGCAAAAAATCTTGGAGTAGATATAGATAATTTAATAGTTTCTCAACCAGATAGTGGAGAGCAAGCACTTGAAATAACAGAAGCATTAATTTCAAGTGGAGCAATAGGAGTTATTATTATTGACTCAGTTGCCGCACTTACACCAAGAGCTGAGATAGAAGGAGAAATGGGGCAATCACATGTTGGTCTTCAAGCTAGACTTATGTCACAAGCATTAAGAAAATTAACAGGAACAATCAAGAAAACAGATTGTATTGCTTTATTTATTAACCAGCTAAGAGAAAAAGTTGGAGTTATGTTTGGGAATCCAGAAACAACACCAGGTGGTAGAGCACTTAAGTTCTATGCGTCAGTAAGAATGGATATAAGAAAAATTGAAACTCTTAAAAAAGGTGAGCAAATGGTTGGTAATAGAGTAAGAGTAAAAGTTGTTAAAAACAAAGTTGCTCCACCATTTAAACAAGCTGAGTTTGAAATTATGTTTGGAACAGGTATAGATAGACTAGGTGAAATAGTTGATCTTGGTGTTAAATTTGACATAATTAAAAAGAGTGGATCATGGTTCTCTTATGGAGAAACTAGACTTGGTCAAGGTAAGGAAAATGTAAAAACATTACTTGCTGAGAATGAAGAGTTATACAAAGAAATAGAAAACTTAATTTTAGATCAAATGTAATATAAAGTTCTTAAAGGAGAAAAATTTCTTTTTTAAGAACTTTTTTTTATAAAAAGATATTTAATTTAAGAGTAATTTTTAATCGGCTAATTAAAACTGACTACTTATAAAAAAACATAAGTTTTTATTTCAAATTTCTTAAGATTTTAGTTTTATATTTAATTTTAATAAAAAAGGTTTTATAATGTAATTATGGGATTTAATGTTAAATATTGGGTAGATATGCTGAGATGTTGTGTATTTAAATTTGAAATAAATTAAGAACCATCTGACTACTTTTAAATTCATACGAGTTTGTAGAATTTAGAAATTAGGTTATTAATATAAGTACTTAAAATTATTATTTATTAGTGAGATATGGATATTATTTTAAGACTAATTTTAGAAGAGTATAAATATAAAATTTATGATATATAGAGTTAATATTTTAGTATAGATTAAAACAAATATTAGCACTTAAATAAAAAGAGGGGGGAGAGTTGTCAATAATTTGACAATATATAATTATGAGAGTTGGTATAATAGGAGCAGGTAATATAGGAACATATTTAGCAGGGTATATTTCTTTAAATGAGAATAATAAAGTTTGGATTCATACTTCAAAACCAGAAAGATTTAGTGAGATATTGACTGTTGTTGAAACTGAAAAAGATGTTGAACATAAAGTTAAAATTCATAGGGTAACAGATAATATCGAGGAGCTTGTAAGTAATTCGGAACTTATACTTATAACACATCCATCTTTTATGGTAAAAGAAACTTTAAACGAAGTTGTGAGATATTTAAAAAGAGGAACTATAGTTGGTACAATTCCAGGATTTGGTGGAAAAGAATTTTATATAGATGAATTAAAAGCTAAAGGAGGAATTTATTTTGGATCTCAAAGAGTTCCTTCAATTACAAGGCTTGAAAAATACGGAGAAATTGTACACTTAAGGCAGAAAAATAAGTTTATGAAAATTGCGGCTGTACCAAATAGTAAAGGTGATGAGATAGCTGAAATATTAACAAATCTTATTGATATTCCTTGTGAGGCAATAGGTAATTATTTAGGAATAACATTATCACCATCTAATCCTACGATGCATCCATCAAGACTTTATGAGCTTTTTAGTGAGTATGAAGAAGGGGTGATTTATCCTGAACATTCATTATTTTATGAGGGGTGGGGAGATGTTGCTTCTCAAACATTATTAGATTTAGATGAAGAACTTAAGGCGATAGTTAAGTCTTTGAATGTTAATAGTGATTTCTTAGCTAGTGATTTTGAAGAAATAAAACTTAGATATAATATAAAAACACCAAATCAATTATCAGAAAAGATACAAAGTGCTATAGGTTTTTTAACTATTAAAACTCCTATGCTTGAAGATGGAGAAGGGTTTATACCAAATCTTGAATCAAGATATTTTACAGAAGACTTAGAATATGGACTTTGCATAATAAAAGCATTTGCTCAAATATGCTCTATAGATGTTCCAACTGTGGATAAAGTTGTATATTGGGCTCAAAATTTATTTGGAAAAGAATATATAGTTAATGGAAAACTTTGTGGAGTAGATGTGAAAAATCTTATGATTCCTCAAAATATGGGAATTAATTCAAAAGAAGAACTTATAAAATATTATAAAGAGACTTTAGATTAATTGAAATTAAATATTAAAAATAATCTTAGAAATTTTATCTCTTCTAAGATTATTTTTTTGTTTTAATGTATTTAGTTTATTTTTTGTAATTTAAAGAA
>JBOFRC010000451.1:0-1940 GCA_051650825.1 Sarcina sp.
AATTGTTTTGACTAATTTTATACAAACTGCATATGGTATGGTTGATATGATTTGGATAGGTCGTTTAGGAAGTGATGCAGTTGCAGCACTTGGAACTGCAAGTATTTTTATAAATTTTGCTTTTGCAATATTTTCTTTAATAATAATAGGAACAACTATTAAACTTTCACATTCGATTGGTGCTAAAAGAGAAGAGGAAGCAAAGATATATGTTGATAATGCAATAATTTTAACAATAATTTTAGCTATTATATTTATCAGTTCTTTAATTATTTTTAGAAAGCCTTTAATAGAGTTTTATCATTTGAGGAATGAAGAGATAAATCTTATAGCAGAAAAATATTTAGTTATTTCGTCTATAGGAATATTATTTATGTATTTTAACTCTTTATTTTCAAGTGTTTTTAATGCATATGGAAATAGTAAAATACCATTTAGAGCAAATACAATAGGGTTTATTTTGAATATTATTTTAGATCCTATATTAATATTTGGTTTTGGAACAGGCTTTAAGTTTGGAGTTATAGGAGCAGCAATTGCTACTCTTTCTTCAAGAATTTTAGTATCTATATTATTTTTAGTTTACATTAAAAGAAATGACTTTAAATGTTTTAGTTTAAATATCAGATTTAATGTAGAAAAAGCTATAGAAATAATAAAAATAGGACTTCCAGTTACCGCTCAAAGAGCAACTTTTAGTTTCATTTCACTTTATATGTCAAGAATAGTTGCTGATTGGGGAGCTGTAGCAATAGCAGTTCAGAAAATAGGAATACAAATAGAATCTATATCATATATGACAGCAGCAGGATTACAGGGAGCTATATCTGTATTTGTTGGACAAAATTATGGGGCTAAAAAATACCATAGAATACGAGAAGGGTATAAAGTGGCACTTATCTTAACATTGATTTTTGGAGGGGCAATAGGGGTAATATTTATGGTTATACCAAGACAAATATTCTCTATCTTCTTAGACCAGCCAGCGGCATTAGATATAGGTGTTGAATACATGCGAATAATAGGATTTTCACAGCTATTTATGTGTTTAGAGATTTTAACTGTAGGTGCATTTAATGGTATGGGTAAAACTTATATACCACCAATTATAAGTATATTTTTTAGTGGACTTAGGATACCGATAGCTCTTATGCTAGCATTTGCACCATTTTTTAATTTAGGTTTAAATGGAGTATGGTTTAGTATCAGTGTAAGTAGCGTGTTTAAAGGAGTAATTTTAACTACTTGGTTTCTTATTTTTATCAAAAAGTTTGTTAAAAAGAAAGATAAAGAATTAAAATCAGAATAGAGTTTTAGGAGGTAAGAGATGCACGATTACTATGAAGAAAATTCGAAAATAATGAAAGCTTTAGCTGATCCTAAAAGATTAGAAATTATAGATATATTATCTAAAGGAGAAAAATGTGCTTGTAAAATATTAGAGCATTTCAATTTTACTCAGCCAACACTTTCACATCATATGAAGATATTGATTTCTTGTGGAATTGTTGAAAGTGAAAAAAAAGGAACTTGGCATTATTATAGGCTAAATTTAAATACTACGAATAAATTGATTTTATTTTTATTAAAGCTAACTACAGATGAAGAAATTTAAGAAATAGATAAATATTAGATTCATGTATGGTTTTAAATTTATTTGAATGACAAATAAAAGCAATTTAGTAGAGTAGATATATAGTAAAAAAATAGTTGTAAGATATAGTGAAATGGGTTGTATACTTTAGAAAAGTTATTTTAAAGTATATAACCTATTTTTTATAATTTATTTAGAGGATTGTTTATCATGTAAATTACTTTTATTTTAATCATATATGACTAAAGTCATATATGTAAAATTACTTTTGATACGTTAAAAAAAACTTAATATTAGGTAAAATAAAGAAGTAGTAAGTAGTTTGAAATTTTATAACTTATGAAAT
>JBOFRC010000452.1:0-1385 GCA_051650825.1 Sarcina sp.
GAGAAAATGTAATACCTATGGCAAGTGCTATTACTCCAAAAATGGAATCTTCTAGTATGTTGAAAGGTGATAATAGTAAATTAAATAATGCTTTAACTAGAACACAAGAAACTAAAGAGAATAAAGAGAATATTGTTAATGAACCTAAAAATCTTAGTAATAAAAATCTAAATGAACCTAACAATAATTCACAGCAAAACATAGGAGAAAGCGAAGGTTCTATTACTAAAAAAGCTTTAGCAGGAACAATTGCTGTTATAGGAATTTTATCAGCTCTATCCTTAGCTTTTAAACCTAAAGCAAAATAAATATTCAAAAAATAGTTTATCGAAAATTGAAAGAGTTTTGGTAAACTATTTTTTTGAAATAAAATTCCATTTATTTTCATAATTTTAGGTAAGAGTTATGAAAATAAATTGAAAAGTTTCGCTTTAGTTAAATTTTTTTTCTTTTTTTGTATACAAATAGAGATTATTTTAAAATTTTAAGATTGTATTATAGAATGTAGAAAAATATAAGTAGTGGATAATTGTAAAATATTATGGTAATTTATATAAGAAGTTCTAATAGAGATATTTTAAATGTTTGGAGTAATTAATAAATTGTGATAATAGATTAAGGAGAATTTTACAAATGAAAACAATAATAATAAATGCAGATGATTTTGGTATGGATGAGTCAACAACATTAGCTATAGTTGAAGCTATGGAATTAGGACTTTGTAGTAGTACAACACTTATGGTTAATATGCCTTTTGCTGATGAAGCAGTAAAGATAGCAAAAGAAAAAGGTTTTTTTGATAAAGTAGGTATACATCTTAACTTAACTGAGGGAAAACCACTTACAGAAAATATTAAAAAGTTAGATAAATTTTGTGATGAAAATGGTAATTATATAGATAGATTTAGATTTGATAAAGTACAAAAACTTCATATGAGTAAAAGAGAAGTTGAAATAATAAGAGAAGAGCTTGAGGCACAAATACAAAAATTTTTAGCATATGGAGTGAAGAACTTACATGTAGATTCACACCATCATGTTCATACATATAGACCAGTATGGCAAGCGTTGAAGCCATTAATATATAAGTATAATATTAAAAGTTTAAGACAAACTATGAATATATATGAGCCTAAATCAGCATTAAATAGATATTATAAAAGTAAATATAATAAAACAATTGCTGGTGAAGATATAAAAACAACTGATTTTTTTGGACCTCTTTCAGATTATATGGATTTTGGAGCTAGATGCGGAGAAAATAGCATTATAGAATTAATGGTTCATCCTAAATATAAGAATAATGAGTTAGTAGATATTTTAGGAACTGAAAATGAGTTTAAAACTAAAGTGAATAAGATACAAAATTATAATTTAGTTTCTTA
>JBOFRC010000453.1:0-2639 GCA_051650825.1 Sarcina sp.
AGAGTACTTTTAAAAACTACTGTACTTTATGCCTACGTATGTAGGGAACTAAACTTATAATTGTTTCTTGTTTTAAAATTGCTTATACTATTAACGTAGCTCTAATACTTTTTTAGGGAATGAGTTATTTTAATGGTTCTAGCATATAATCTATTGCAGTTAGTTATGCAAAGGTAAATAACTACAAAATTACATAGTGTGTTAATTATCGAGTATTTGCAAAACTGAATATATGCAGTTGTATGGAGGAAATTAAATTTCCTTGTAAAATATTAAAGTTAAATAGTTTAAATATATTCCTAAAGCTTTTTAACTAAAGGATAATTGGCAATTGATCTTACACAGATAATAAAAATTAAGTTATCTTAAAGAATCCTTGTGTTTTATGCTAAGGACAATTCTTATATAATAAACTTTAATATTTAATTTTCTAGTAGAAAATATAAGGAGTTAGTAGCATAGTCTTTATTTATGTTGGTCAAACGCCGTAAATTGGATATGCATAATTTTTTAGAATAGTTAGTTAGAAATAATAACTAAATTATCAATAATAAATAGAGTTATTACAAATAGTAAAGAAATGAAACAGATTATAAAGACGATGTTCAAGAAATTATATTATGTGTAAAAAGGAGGGAGTTACCAAAAGAACTAAGAATATTGCAAAATTAGAACTAAGAATTAAAATATTTTTTAGTTCATAGATTTTATAGATTTTTTGGTGACGGTGCAAAGATGTCAGATCTTATGGTTAGGGCTGATGGGATTACTTTTAAGTATGAAAGCGAAGAAGGAAAAGTAGAAAAAATAGCTCTTGATAATGTATCAATGGATATAAAAAAGGGCGAGTTTTTGGTTGTATTAGGTCATAATGGCTCTGGAAAGTCAACAATCGCAAAGCATATGAATGCATTATTATTACCTAGTGATGGAAAAATGTTTGTTGATGGAATGGATACTGTAGAAGATGCACTTCTTTGGGATATTAGAAGTAGGGCAGGAATGGTGTTCCAAAATCCAGATAACCAACTAGTTGCAACTATAGTAGAAGAAGATGTTGCTTTTGGACCAGAAAACTTAGGTGTTGATCCTAAAGAAATAAGACAAAGAGTCGATGATTGTTTAAAAAAAGTTGGGATGTATGAATATAGAAGACATGCACCTCATTTATTATCAGGTGGGCAAAAACAAAGAATAGCTATAGCTGGTATTTTAGCAATGATGCCAAAATGTATTATTTTAGATGAACCTACAGCTATGCTTGATCCATCAGGAAGAAAAGAGGTTTTACAAACAATAAAAGATTTAAATAAAGAACTTGGTATGACAATTATTTTAATTACTCACTATATGGATGAAGCAGCTATGGCTGATAGAGTAATTGTAATGGATCAAGGCATTGTTAAATTAGAGGGAACACCACGCGAAGTATTCTCTAATGTTAAGCAAATTAAAGATATTGGTTTAGATGTTCCGCAAGTAACAGAGCTTGCTTATGAGTTACAACAAGAAGGTATAGATATTTCTACTGAGATATTAAATATAGATGAGATGGTGAATGAGTTATGTCGATTAAAATAGAAAATTTAAAGCATGTATATTCTCCAGGTACTCCTTTTGAAAAAATTGCTTTAAATAATATTAATTTAGAGATTAAGGATGAAGAATTTGTTGCCCTTATTGGGCATACAGGGTCAGGAAAATCTACATTAATACAACACTTAAATGGATTATTAAAAGGGACAGAAGGGCGTATAATAGTTGATGATGTCGACCTTAGTGCTAAAGGAACTAAGCTTACAGATATAAGAAAAAAAGTAGGGCTTGTGTTCCAATACCCAGAGTATCAATTATTTGAAGAAACTATAGAAAAAGATATAGAGTTTGGACCTAAAAATATGGGACTAGATAGTGAGGAGATTACTAAAAGAGTTAAAAAGTCTATGGAAATGGTAGGTTTAGATTATGAGACTTATAGAAATTTATCACCATTTGAGCTTTCAGGAGGACAAAAGAGAAGAGTTGCTATAGCAGGTGTAATAGCTATGGAACCTAAAGTTTTGATCTTAGATGAGCCTACAGCAGGTTTAGACCCAAAAGGTAGAGATGATATTTTAGCACAAATTAAAATTTTACATGAAAATTATAAGATGACAATAATCTTAGTAAGTCATAGTATGGAAGATGTAGCTAAAATTGCAACAAGAGTTATAGTAATGAATGAAGGTGATGTTGCATTAGATGGAACTGTAAGTGAAGTATTCAAAGAAATAGAAACTTTAGAGAAAATAGGTTTAGGAGTTCCACAAGTAACATATCTAATAAGAGAACTAAGAAAAAAAGGTTTTGATATATCAGATGATATATTTACTATAGAAGAGGCAAAAAAAGCTTTATTAGAAATACTTAAAAAAAGGGGGGACTTGAATGCTTAAGGATATAAATATAGGGCAATATATCCCAGGTAAATCATTTGTCCATAAACTTGACCCGAGAACTAAGATTGTTATTACTATTTTATATGTACTGAATTTATTTCTTATAGGTAAATTATACGGATATATTTTTCCTATAATATTTTTAGCAATTTCAATAATAGTATCTAAAGTTCCGTTTAAATTTATATATAAAGGCTTGAA
>JBOFRC010000454.1:0-6051 GCA_051650825.1 Sarcina sp.
AAGTAAATTAAAAATAGTCTGAAAATTCTATATATTTTTTTGACTTTACATCTTATTTGTAGTATGTTATTTAAATAAAATTGTTTATTAACATATATAAAGGTGATAGTAATGAAAATAAGTAGCATTATAACAGAATATAATCCTTTTCATTATGGACATAAGTTCCATCTTGAATCCTGCAAAAAGGATACTAATAGCGATGGAGTTATTTGCATAATGAGTGGAAACTTTGTACAACGAGGTATTCCTGCCATAACAGATAAATGGTCTAGAGCACAAATGGCTCTAGAACAAGGAGTTGATTTAGTAATAGAACTCCCAACCCTTTTTAGCGTTTCATCTGCTGAATTTTTTGCATATGGAGCAATTTCCATTTTAGACTCTCTAAAAATAGTTGATAATGTCTATTTTGGTGCAGAATCTAAAGATATTAAATCAATACAATTAATTGCTGAAATTTTATTTAATGAACCAAAAGAATTTAAAATTCTTTTAAAAGAAAATTTAAATCTTGGTTTAGCATTTCCTGTTGCACGAGCTAACGCACTTTGTAGCTATATACTTACTTATATCAATTCTGCCAACATAACTATAGATGAATTAACAGAAATCTTAAATAACTCAAATAATATTTTAGCTATTGAATACTGTAAAAATTTATTAAAATTAAACAGTACTATTAAACCTATATCTTTAAAAAGATTAGGATCTTCTTATAATGATATAACCCCTAGTAATAAAAGCTTTTCATCTGCTACTGCAATTAGGCATTTAATGTACTCACAACAGTCTTTGCAGAATATAAAAGAATTATTACCAAAATCAAGCTATAATATACTAAATTCTCAAAAATCATTACCTGATATAAATAAGATGTTTGAATTCATAAAATATATGCTACTATCTAACCCAGAATTAATAAAAAACATCCCTGATGCTTCCGAAGGTTTAGATAATAAGATATTAAAAGAATTAAACTTTGCAACTGATTATTCAGATCTTATTTCTAGATGTAAAAGTAAAAGATATACTCATACGCGTATATCTAGAATTCTTTGCCAAGTTTACCTTAGCATAACCTCTGATTTTAAGCCGCTATATAACTCTATTCCATCATATATAAGAATACTTGGTTTAAATAAAACTGGTGCTAAAATCATAAAAGAAATAAAATCAAATTCTAATATTGAAATTATAACTAAAGTTCCTAAAAACAATAGCAATCCTTTACTTGCACTAGACTTAAAAGCAAGTGACTTATATAGCTTAATAAATACAAACATTCCTTTATCAAGTGATTTTCTTAAAAGCCCAATAATAAAATAATATTCACAATAAGTCTAAGTTATCTACTTTAAGATACTTAGACTTTTTTAAATACCTTATATAAAATTTTCTTTTTAATTCAAAATAATCCCTACTTTTAGTAATAACATACTAAAGATATATTCTCAAATTAGCACTTTTAAAAAAATCAAATTAAATTCCCCATTTAAAATACAATTTAACAACAAAAAACTTTTCGTCTTGCCCAATCCGAAAATTATATTAGTAATTTGATTAATAATATGTAAAGTCTTTTAATATATATATTTCATATGATAAAAGGGGGAAAATCATGTTTATATATTTTTTAATTACTATTCTACTTATAGCCTTAATTACTATTTTACTTTACTATATTAGACCAACTACAAATTTTTTTCTAACGCTTTTACTCTCATTATGTTTAGCATCTATAATTATAAATCCTGAAATTTCAATTATAGGAGCTACTAAAGGAAGTGACCTATTTTTTACAGCTATTTTTCCTGTTTTGTTCCCTTTTCTTATAATCTGTAATCTTATGATTTATACTAATAGCATGAAGCTCCTAAGCATGTTAATTGGTCCTATACTATGCAAACCGCTTGGATTATCTAATAACTGTGCATTTCCTCTTATTGCAAGTTATATCTGTGGCTATCCTCTTGGTGCAAAATACTCATCATATGTTTATGAAAAAAAACTTATAACTCATAATGAATTTGAAAAGCTGATTTTTATAGCCTCTAATGCTAGTCCTTTATTTTTAATTTCAACCGTTGGTACAACCATGTTAAGTAGCACGAGCCTTGGCTATTTACTTTTAATTCCCTCTTATAGTGCAACTGTTATAACGGCTTTATTATTTTATAGGAAAAAGAAACAAAAAAATACTATTACTACTAAATTTGAAACATATAATAAAAATTTTGATTTTAGCTTTGCGTTAAAAACCTCTATAGAAGATGCTATATCAACCATATTATCTATAGGTGGCTACATTATTATTTTTGCTGTAATTATAAATTTCTGCAAAGAATCTATATTACTTCAACATCTAACTGAAGTTCTTTCTAAACTATTAAATATAAATTATGACTTAATAAACTCTTTATTTCTTGGTAGTATAGAACTCTCTAATGGATGTTTTTTAATATCTACTAGTGTCAATATATCTCTTAACATAAAACTTTGTTTAATATCATTTTTAGCTACATTTTCAGGATTTTCTATAATTTCTCAGACATTTTCATTCTTATCAAAACACAATATAAAATTATCTAAATATATTCTCATAAAATTTTTACAAGGTATATTATCAGCTATAATTATGCTTATACTTTTACTATTTTTTTAGTAAAATCCTTAGTTATTTCAGCCTAAACTTCTATAAAAAGCACCTCTCTCAAATTAATAAAAAAACAAAACCCTTTTTGAAGTTAATTTCAACTTCAAAAAGGGTTTAAATATTAATCTAAAGGAGCCTGTAATTCTTTTGCATTTTCGTCAATAGTATCAATAGCTTCTTTCATATCCATCGTTAATTTTTCAGCAAAATCTTCAACATCACCCTTCATTTTTTCAAGAAGGTTTTTAGTCATAAATTCTATTTGCCCTTGTAATTCTTTTAAAAGATCATCAGCGTATTCTCTTGCATAAACTCTTATTTGTCTAGCCTCTTCTTTCGCTTGTTCTTTTATTACCTGAGCTCTTTTTTCCGCATCTCTAACTATATCATGATTCTTCACTTGACTCTCTATAATATCCATACTTTCTCTTTTAGCAGTACTAAGTCTTATATCCGCTTCTCTTAGCATTTCATCCTTTTTATCGACTATCCACTTTGCTTTAGTTACTTCTTGAGGATACATATGTCTTATTTCATCAATTTTCTCTAAAATCTCATGCTTATCAACCATCACCTTGCCTGATATAGGTACTTTAGTACCTCTATCTATCATCTCATAAACCAATTCTAACATCTCTATAGTATCAAACTTTTCTAACTCCTCTTGTCTCATAACCTATTCTCCCCTATACCAAATTATATTTTTCCTTTAAAGCTTCCTCTACATCTCTTGTAACCATTTCCTTAACATTTCCATTAAATTTAGCTATTTGTTTTACTGCTGATGAGCTAATTACCATATTTTTAGATTCTGATAATAAATAAATAGTTTCAACTTTTTCATCTAACATCTTATTTAGTATATCCATTTCTTTTTCATATGCAAAATCTCTCGAATTTCTAAGTCCTTTTAGAATAACAGGATATCTTCTTTCTTTTATCAAATCTGCTAATAATCCTGAAAAACTAATAACCTCTACATTTTCTATTTCTGATACAGCACTTTTTATAAACATAACTCTTTCTTCCATAGAAAAAAGACCTTTTTTATCTGGATTTATTAAAACTGCTATAGTTAATTTATCGAAGAGAAGTGCCCCTCTCTTTATAATTTCTAAATGTCCATTTGTAATAGGATCAAAACTTCCTGGATAAATAGCATTTCTCATAAAAAACTCCTTACTAACTAACTTTATATAAGTTAACTATTGTATTACCATACTTTTTACTACGTATTAACTTAATATTTTCTGAACCTTCATAAATTTCTTCTACAGCATCTATTTTAGTGACAATAATACCATCTTCTTGTAACATGTTATTCTTGTCAATTATTTCTATTGCCTCCGGAATTAAATCTTTCAAATATGGTGGGTCTATAAATATAAGATCAAAAACTTTTCCCTTTGCATTTAAGCTTTTTAATGCTGTATAAGCATCCATATTTAATGCTGTGCAAGTGTCTTTAAACCCAAGATCTTCTATATTCTTTTTAAGAATAGGATATGTAACAGGGCTTTTATCAACAAGATAGCATTCCTTAGCACCTCTACTAGCTGCTTCTAATCCAAGACTCCCTGTTCCTGCAAAAACATCTACAACAACCGCATCTGGAACATAACCTTGTATTATATTAAACATTGCTTCTTTAATCCTATCAAGCGTAGGTCTTGTTTCCATAGTAGCTGGAGATAAAATTTTTCTCCCTCTAGCCTTTCCTGAAATTATTCTCATAATATGTCCTCCTTTATGTATAACAATCTATATAATAATTTAGTATATATTGCTTTCTCATATCTTTGCATATGTAAAATCCTTACCTTACGCCTTATTTTATCATATGAGAATTGTACACACAATTCTTTATTAATTAAAACAAATATAACTTCTACTTCTTTCTAGATTTTTTGATACTTCCATGCATATTTTATTGCTAAATTCACTATTATCATTTACTATATTTTTAGCCTCCATATTCGCACATTTTAAAATTTTAATATCCTCTGTTACACTCGCTAGAATAAATTCTTCATCACCATGCTGCCTTATACCAAAGATTTCACCAGCACCTCTTAATTTCAAATCTTCTTCTGATATATAAAATCCATCATTACTCTCTTCCATAATATGCATCCTTCTTTTAGTTACTTCAGTTTTCATATTAGCGACTAACATACAGTATGACTTATGCTCCCCTCTCCCCACTCTACCTCTCAATTGATGTAGCTGTGCAAGGCCAAATCTTTCTGCGTTTTCTATTATCATTACAGTCGCATTAGGAACATTAACGCCAACTTCTATGACAGTCGTAGAAATAATCATTTTTATTTTATTTTCTTTAAATCTATTTATTATGTCTTCTTTTTCTTTTGGTTTCATTTTTCCATGTAGTATTTCAATATTAACATCTCGAAATACTCCACTCTTTAACTCATCATAAAGTTGCTCTACAGAATTCAACTCAAGCTTTTCATTTTCCTCTATAAGCGGTGATACTACATATACCTGTCTTCCACTTATAATTTGCTCATAAGCAAATTTATACACATTATTCCTTTCTTTCATGTCTATTACCTTCGTATCAATAACTTTTCTTCCTGGTGGTAACTCATCAATTATAGATATATCTAAATCTGTATAAAGGTATAAAGATAAAGTTCTAGGAATAGGTGTTGCTGTCATAACTAATGTATCTGCTCTTCTATTCTTATTTACAAGCCTACTTCTTTGTTCTACACCAAATCTATGTTGTTCATCAGTAACAACAAAACCTATATTAGTAAATTCAACATCATCCTGTAATAACGCATGTGTCCCTACTACTAGAATTGGTACTCCACTTCTTATTTTTTCTTTTATACGAAGTTTTTCTTTATTAGTTGTACTTCCTGTTAAAAGTTCTATATCAACTCCAAATTTCCCAAGAAATTTTTCTGCTTCAGCCTTATGTTGTATTGCTAAAATTTCAGTTGGAGCCATAATAGCAGTTTGATATCCATTTTTATAAACATTAAACAATGCTATAAGTGCTACTAAAGTCTTACCACTCCCTACATCCCCTTGTACAAGTCTATTCATGGGTACAATACTCTTTTGATCTAAAAGTATTTCTCTCACAACCTTTGCCTGTGCATTAGTAAGAGCAAACGGTATACTTTCTTTTAATTCTACTAGCTCTTGACAGATCTTAAATTGTATTCCATTAGTTTTTTCTTTAATATGTTTTCTCATCATCATAACCTTCATAGAGTACGTAAATAACTCTTGGTATTTAAGCCTTAGAATTGCTTCTTTAAGCGTTGCCTTATCACTAGGAAAATGTATATTTCTTATCGCTTTATCAAGACTACATAACTTATATTTTTCTATCATATCTTCTGGTAAGTTATCATTTA
>JBOFRC010000455.1:0-1604 GCA_051650825.1 Sarcina sp.
TATATATCAGTTGGTAGATTTTTGTTTATTTAATGTAAAAATAGTATACACGTAGCATCAACACAATTATCACAGTAAGTAAAATAAAACACCTCTTCCATTCGTATGTTCTCAGCTTTATGTAGCCTACAGCTTAATATTTGGAGAGGATAATGAAGCACATTGCTTTACTTAAACATATCATGTTAGTGTGCCCTGCACGCTTGTGGCCTGAAAGGCCAAATACTTGAAAACTCAAAATTCTCCATATATTTAAGTCCGGACCCGGGTATACTGAGGTAACATAACACTCGAACTTCCAGGCACTCGCTTGGTTAAAAAAAGAAATTGCTCCAAGTGAATTAAAGTACACTTGTCCAAACACGTGGGATCTGTAATTATTTGCTGCACAGCTGTGTGTCTTAGCCTGCTGCTGCATATCAGGTGGATTGCTGGGTTCATCCATCTCATTTCACTACAGAGTGTATTCCTCTCGTGGTTTGAGGTGCCAAGCAGAAGAAAAGCCATGCATAAAAGATGCTCACTAGATATACCACTTACAGCAAGATTGTTTTTTCAACATAATAAGGAAACGTTCTTAGTTAATGCACCTGCAAAGTTTCTCAATGTATATACTGAACTTATCTACAAAACAGTCACTGACAATATATTTTATTTGATTTCCTACAATTTCCACATGTTGCATCGATAGCATGATAACCTTGTTTTGGTTATGTTAAAAAAGTCGAGGTGACATGACACAGGACACGTTCACTTTTTCAATATTTAACCCAAACCAGTTAAAGTCCTCTGCTTTGTATACCCATTAACCACAGCCATCTTCTTGGTAATGGTAAATGGACTGTACTGTACAGCACCTTTCTAGTCTTTCCGACTACTCAAAGCACTTCGCACTACATATCACATTCACCCCATTCATACACTGATGGCAGGGGCCAACAGAGCAATTTGAGGTTCAGTGTCTTGCCCAAGGACACTTCGACATGTGGGCTGGGGGAAGCGAACCACCGACCTTCCGATTGGTGGACGACCCGCTCTACCACCAAGTCACAGCAGCGTGTACTGCGTGTGCGGTAGTCAAGTCAACTCAATTTTATCTGTATAGCCCAACATCACAAACTAGTCTCAGGGGGCTTTACAATCTGTACAGCAAACAACACCCTCTGCCCTTAGACCCTCGATTCAGATGAGGAAAAACTCCCCCAAAAAATGGAAGAAACCTCAGGAAGAGCAACAGAGGAGGGATCCCTCTCCCAGGACAGACAGACATGCAGAAGATGTCGTGTGTACAGAATAGACCAACATCATAAAATTGCAGTAGGGACAAGATTCGCCAGATTCGTTCATGTACCAGTGTCAGGCAGTAGACTTACTGCTTGTTCGCCTGTTAGCCTGAGGATACTATGCCTGGCTTTGGTTTGATAGTGATACAACTTATAGTGCCTGTTAGTGTTAATAACCGTTTCGTATTTTAATTTAAATACTTTAATCGTCTCCAGGTCATTTTTTGTTGGTGCTGCTGTCATGATACAACATATATATGAGTTGGTAGATTTTTGTTTATTTAATGTAAAAATAGTATACACGTAGCATCAACACAATTA
>JBOFRC010000456.1:0-3581 GCA_051650825.1 Sarcina sp.
GTGCTAGTATATTCACTTTTAAGCTTTATGATTCTCTATTACATAGCAAATATTTTAATACAAAAAGATATACCGTTACTTGCTCACTTAATAGATATTTTTAGTAACTATACTCTACCTATTTACATATTACACCCTATACTAATTAGTATTTCTTATTTAATACTTTTATTATCTAATATATTGCCACATGATTTCGTTAGTCTATTAGCAATATGCATATCTTTTTTATTTACTTTATTACCCTTTTATATTTATCATTCTAAAAAGAAAACCAAACTACTTACTCACTAAATATTTAATTTATTTTTTAAAATAAAAGTACAAGATTTAAAATTTAAATCTTGTACTTTTCCCATTTTTTAAAATTTATTTTATCCATTTACTCTTTTATCTTTAATTCCTGTTATAAATGCTGCTAAGAATAATAATATTAAACTTACTAAAAGTACAAACCCTAAATATCTACTTTGCGAACTAAGTGTACTTCCATTTTGAACATTCATAATAGTATTCATTATCCATCTTATAGGCAGTACCTTCGAAACTTTATTTAAAGTTTCTGGAAACATTGACACAGGAATAAATGCTCCACCAAGCATAAGTAATATTAATGAAACTATAGTAGAAAGCATTCCTGTTTCTTCTGTATTTTTCGTTATAGATATACTTATCGTTCCAAGTGAAACTGCAAATACACCTACTACAATAAGAATTATGAACATTTCCCAAATAGGCATTCCAAAGTTTATATGACTTAGATTCTTAACAATTATAAGTGATACTATAATTTGTATTGCTATACCAACTAAACTTGCAATGATATTAGCAAGATAATATTTAAAAATACTTGTTTTAGTTAAAAGAACTCTTGCAAATATTCCTGATTTTTTATCTTCCATTATCCTTTCTGATCCAAATATAGCCATACTTAATATAAACATCATTAAAAATCCTATAAAAATATTAGAAGCACCTTCTTGCTGTTTAACATTTTGTTGTGAGGCAAGATTTATATCAAGATTACTTGAGCTATATTGCTTTAACATTGAATTAAATATTACTTCATTTCCTTTAGATGCTTTAGCTAAATTTACTATATTACTTAAATTAGCATTTATTATACTTTCAATAAGCTTATAGCTTGAATCTCCTTGCCTACCTATAACTTGTATTCCATCTGTATTTCCAGCTAAAAGCTCTTTTTGAAAATTGCTGCTTATAACTACTCCACTTTGTATTGTATTTTGTGCAAAATCACTTTTAAGTTGACTTTCATTAAGATTAATCACTGATACATCTTTATTTTCAGAAATCGTTGTAACTATATACTTTGATACATCTGAATTATCATTGTTAACTATACCTATTTTAAGTCCACTACTTTGCCCTAACATAAGTTTAGACACAAAGAATATAATTATTATTGGTATAAATACTGAAATTAAAAATTTACTTTTATTTTTCCAAAGCATAAGATTTAAATTATGCTTTATAAGTACTAATAAACTATTCATATTCTATCCTCACTTTTTCTTAAAATAGCCACTAAAACTAACACTATAATAATGCTAAATGCCAGATAAATAATTCCTGACTGTATCAAAAGTCTGCTACTCCCTTCGTAAATATATTCAAATATTCCTTTATTAATCCATCTAAGCGGAGAAATATTTAAAATAAAACCAAACTTACCTAATGCATTAGTTGAAAATGCTATATATGACCCTCCAAGAAAAGAGAACAATGGTAGTATGATTCGTTGCACAATATTTGTTGCTTTTTCTTTATCCTTAAATATAAATGCTACAACTGTACCAATTAGTATACTTGCTAAAGCAAAAATTTGTATGATAACATAAGTAAAAATAGGATCTCGCCCCCAATTTACTGATAATACATACTTAGAAAATAAGAAACTTGGAAGTGTTACTATAAATGATAATAAAAAATATCCTATAGTTGAGCCTGTTATATATTTAAGAATAGAAGTTCCTGCAAGCCTAATTCGTTGATCTCTTTTTGTTTCCTTATCTTCGAAATATTGTCCTAATGGAAACATAATAATATACATAACGATCATTGTAAGTTCCGCTACCGCATAATAGTCAAAACCAGTAGGTGTCTGTGTTTTTGAAAGCATTTGCACTTTAACCCCATTAGATAATGTTCCTTTATTATTTTCTATTAAATCTCTAGCTAACAACATATCATTCTTTTCAACAATTTCTACTGTATTAATACTTTTGCTTATTCCATTTAAAGTTGATTTCAAATAATTGTAATACACTGAATTATCTTTTGTCGCATAAATATTAATTTTGCTACCATCAAAATCCACATAAAGTTGTCCAGATTTTTCTACTTCATTTATTCCCTCTTTATTATTTGCTATCTGCTTATATGTAAATTCACTTCCATTTTTAGAAGCTATACTTTTTGCTATATCTAATATCTGTTGATTATTTTTATCAATAGTTCCACTATAATAAACAGTTTTAGGTGTTATACTAATGCTTGAATCCATTGAATTTCCAATTAGTCCACCAATTAAGAGAGTTAAAATTATTGGAAATACTGCAAGGAATATTAAATACTTAGGTGCTCTAATTTGTCTTAAAATAGTAGTCTTTATTAAACCATTCATACTCTATGCCTCCTAATCCCTAAGACTTCTTCCTGTAAGCGATAAAAATACTGTTTCTAAGTTAACATCTTTAAATCCTATATTTAAAATATTAGTATTTTTACTTATGCACTCTATTATTTGATTTAAATTATTTATTTCTTTCTCACTGTGTACTTCTAAGTGATTATCATTTATATGAGCTTCCTGCACTCCTGTTATATTTTCTAACAACTCTATATTTATTGCACTTGCATCCGCAACATCTACTTCTAATATCTTATATGCACTAACAATGTTTTTAAGTTCTTCCTTAGTACCATCTACTATTACCTTTCCGTGATCAATTACTGCAATTTCATTACAGATAGCTTCAACCTCTTCCATATAATGAGTTGTATAAATTATAGTTACTCCTTCTTTGTTTAATTTTCTAACTGATTCAAGAATATGATTTCTTGATTGTGGATCTATACCTACTGTTGGTTCATCCATAATAACTATTTTAGGACTGTGTATTATTGCACAGGCAATATTAAGTCTTCTTTTCATCCCACCAGAAAATTTACTTGGTATTTTATTTCTAACATCCGAAAGTCCTACGAAATCTAATGCTTTTTCTATACTATTTTTAAGTTCTAAACCTTTTAATCCATATAACTCACCAAAAAATTTTAGATTTTCATATGCTGTAAGATTTTCATATACTGAAATATCCTGTGGAACATATCCTAGTATTTTATTTTGATTTTTCATATTCTTACTAACATCCACATCAAATATTTTTATATTTCCTGACGTAAGTTTTGCTAATCCACATATCATTGATATTGTTGTGCTTTTCCCCGCACCATTTGGACCTAAAAGACCATATATATCTCCTTCCTTCACTTTCAAAGAAATATTTTCAACCGCTGTAAAATTCGCGAATTTTTTTTCTAAATTATTAATTTCT
>JBOFRC010000457.1:0-1658 GCA_051650825.1 Sarcina sp.
AAATCACAAGAAATTAAAAAATAAAGTAAGAGGAATAGTTACTTGACCTCTGACAAATGTTTTTCATAGCAAGCTCAGGAGGAACGATAGTAGCACGAAATACTGTACAAACAAATTGTGACATTTCTTATTCTATAAAGAAGATGATGACAAATAAAACAGGCAGTAAAACCAGGACATATTTGCATTATCTCATTTGGTTGACTTTATGTTCCCTCCCTTCTCTTCCTGTCTCACAAGATACGATCAGTAACTGAGAAACTGGTTGTATTTTGGCAACTTTCTGTCTGAAGGTCATAAGCTATCTATCTGATTTACAACATTAACCAACTGGAATTTAATAAGTAATCATTAGGTTGAAATATCGCAAATTCACTTCTGTGGCACTTTGTTGATTTTACAATAAATATAATTTTAAAGTGCAGCACTGCAGATGTTGATGTGTCACTACATGGAACAGAGGAAACCTACAGTACAGTAGAGTGCAATATCCAGGTGTGAATTTTAAGATGGGGAGTTTTTTTTAAAACAACTAATAACTAATATGTTGAAAAAACTAAGTAACTGTATTATGTAGTTGGGTATCATGGCAGCCCTGTCTGTGAATTATCATTAGTGTTTAGTATTCATAACTTGAATCATTTACAATTTGAACTTGAGGCTTGTGTGTTTTTTTCATCTGTATCCACAATATGTTCCTTTTACATGTAATAAAGAAGGAGAGTGGTGTCTTTTTTATGATCTGGTATTAAATGACCACTTACTCTGCTATTAACACACTGGTTTTGCACCCTGCACACTATCACACCTATGGTACAAACAGTCTCATTATTATGACTGTGTTTGAAGTAGTGTCATAATGCAATCCAAACCAGTTATCTGAAAAGCAGTCAAGGTGCACATCTATCTTTCTTCATATTTTGTTGTGGGAGGCTGTTGTCAGCAACAGAGGAAATCCAGAAATAAATGACAAACTCTGTCATTTTAGTCTCCCACTGCACTGTGGGCAGTTAAGCCTGTTTAATGAGGAGCATCTAATACATTAAGGGACGGTGCAACTGTGCTATTTCCAGATTTAACTGTAACTATGACTGTTTCTAACTTACTCTTTTAGATTTACAAAAAGTATTCTGAGGAACTGCTCAGACAGAAGGGTTGCATCAGCTACAAGGCACTTGAGATATGATTCACAAATAGGCTTCGTATTCTAAAGAACTAGTTTGAAATGAATCCAATATCCGTATTTGCTGTTACTGATATATGGGCTGATATTTCTTTTAAACAGAAACATAACACAAACAGAAACATTTTATAAGGATCCCTTAAAGGCCCTGAAAACTTATTTTCTCAATCATTTTCTTTCTACAGTGTGAGTGATGAGGTCGTACAAGAAAACACTATTTTCTGCAAAAGTTTGAACAGTTTTTGTTATTTCACATGAGAGATTTCTCTGTTTATTTTTTCTCTATGTTGGTTCTCACTGATTTGAAGTGGGCGGGGCTCAGTTGGGAAAAAGTCATTCAGGATTTATTTGAATCACAATCTGATGACAGTTGATGGGGTTGTTTCGTCACTAGTCAATCAAAACTGAACGAATCCCACCCATGAAGCATATTAGTTGAGTTTAGGAGGATTTATGCCAAACGGTACTGAACTAT
>JBOFRC010000458.1:0-9061 GCA_051650825.1 Sarcina sp.
GCTCTGATATAGTTGTTACCATACCTCTTACATCTTTATCTGATAATATCCCAAGTATTAAGATAACTTTATTATAATTAAAATATTTTCGAACAGAATTTTTAATAGCAGTTATTCCATCTATATTATGAGCACCATCTATTACAACAAGTGGATTTCTTTTTATTATTTCCATTCTCCCAATCCATTTTGTTTTTCTTATTCCGCTAATAATTGAGTTATCAGATACTTTCTTTTCTATTTTAGAAAATGCATCAATAATATTAATGGCAAATAAGGTATTTTTCACTTGATGTTCTCCTAGAAGTTGTGTAGTTATTGTAATATCACGATTTGAAATATAATATTCTATAGTCTGTAAATTTAAAGTCTTGTCTATAGTCACCGATTTTATACTTTCTTCTCTAGCTTTTATAAGCTCTACACCTTTTTTAGTACAATTTTCTTCTATAACTTCCATAGCTTCTACTACCTGTGGATAAGAAACTGTTATCGCATCTTTTATTATCCCACACTTCTCATTTGCTATTTCTGCTATAGTATTTCCTAATATCTTCACATGGTCAAAACTTATAGATGCTATAGCACTAAGTAGTGGCTTTATTACATTAGTTGCATCTAATCTACCACCAAGTCCAACTTCTAAAACTACATAATCAACATTTTCATTTGCAAAATATAAAAACATTATTGTTGTTATTATTTCAAACTGTGTAGGGTTATCAAATCCTTGTTCTACTACACTATCTATTACCCTTATTATTTTCTCCACTAATTCAACAAGTTTTTCCTTTGGAATATTGACCCCATTTATCTGAATTCTCTCTTCAAATTCTTCTAAATAAGGAGAGGTATACATACCAACAGTATACCCCTCCTCCCTTAAGATAGAAGTTACCATTGCTGTAGTTGAACCTTTTCCATTAGTCCCAGCAATGTGAATACATTTTAATTTTTTTTCAGGGTTTCCAAGAAGAGCTAACATAGTCTGCACTCTCTCTAATCCAAAGTTCATACCAAATCTTGAAGTATTAGCTATATATTCCATAGCCTCTTCATATCTCATGATATTTCCTCCATAAATTTAAAATTAATTTAAAGCTTCTAATCTTTCAAGAACTGCTTTAAGCATTTCTTTATATTTTTCACCTTTTGCTCTTTCTTCTTCAACAACTTCTTCAGGTGCCTTGCTTACAAATCTCTCATTAGAAAGCTTTTTCTCAACTCTTAAAATTTCACCTTCTAATTTTTTCTTTTCGTTTGTAAGTCTTTCAATTTCTTTATCTCTATCAACAAGATCAAGAAGTGGTAAGAATAATTCCCCACCTTTAACAACTACTGAAACTAAGTTTTTGTCAAGATTATCTTTATTATCTAAGAACTCAACTTCTGATGCTGAAGCAAGTTTCTCAAGATAAGCTGCCCCATTTATAAATGCATCTTTAGCTTCTTGTGATGCAAATGCAAATACTTTAGCTTTTCTTGATGGTGGTACATTCATACCAGCTCTTAAGTTTCTAAGTGACTTAATAGCTTCCATTACAAAGTCCATATCTTTTTCAGCTTTAATATCAAGCATTGATTCCTCAAATATTGGCCAATTAGATATTGTTATAGACTCAGTTTCTCTGCTAAGATGTGTATATATTTCTTCTGTAATAAATGGCATTACTGGATGTAGAAGTTTAAGTCCTGTGTTAAGAACTGTATAAAGAACATTAAATACTCTTCCTTTATCAGCCTCATTATCACCGTATAACACTGGCTTAACAAGTTCTATATAATAATCACAGAATTCTGTCCATAAGAAGTCGTGAACTTTTTGAAGAGCTATACCAAGCTCATATTTTTCCATATTGTCTGTAACTTCTTTAACTATATTGTTCATTCTTGATAATATCCATTTGTCAGCTAAGCTATAATCTTTATTATCTTTATATTTTTCCATTAAATCTCTATCAAGGTTCATCATAACAAATCTTGATGCATTCCACATTTTATTTGCAAAGTTTCTTGCTGCCTCAACTCTTCCCGGAATATATCTTATATCATTTCCTGGTGCATTTCCTGTTACAAGCATAAATCTTAAAGCATCAGCTCCATATTCATCTATAACTTCAAGAGGATCTACTCCATTACCAAGAGATTTACTCATCTTTCTTCCTTGTTCATCTCTTATGATACCGTGAATTAATACTGTATCAAATGGTGTTTTTCCTGTATTTTCTATTCCTGAGAATATCATTCTAGCAACCCAGAAGAATATAATATCATATCCTGTAACAAGTGTTGCTGTAGGATAGAAGAAATCTAAATCTTCAGTTTTATTTGGCCATCCAAGTGTTGAAAAAGGCCATAAAGCTGAGCTAAACCATGTATCTAACACATCATTGTCTTGCTCAATATTTGTACTCTTACAATGTTCACAGCATGATGGTGTATCTGCTTTAACAGTTATTCCATTACAATCTTTACAATACCAAACTGGTATTCTATGTCCCCACCATAATTGTCTTGAAATACACCAGTCTTGTATATTTTCCATCCAGTTAAAGTATGTTTTTTCAAATCTTTCAGGAACAAATTTAGTTTCTTTTTCTCTTACTGCTTTTATAGCTGGCTCTGCAAGTGATTCCATTTTTACATACCATTGTTTTGAAATAATAGGTTCTACTACAACACCACATCTATCATGTGTTCCAACATTATGTGTATGAGGTTTAATTTTAACTAAAAGTCCTTGTGCATCTAGATCAGCAACCATAGCTTTTCTAGCCTCATATCTTTCCATTCCTTGGTACTTTCCACCAAGTTCATTTATAACCCCTGCATCATCCATAACTCTTATTATTGGAAGATTATGTCTTTGACCTACTGCAAAGTCATTAGGATCATGAGCTGGTGTTATTTTAACTGCTCCTGTTCCAAATTCAAGATCAACATAATCATCAGCAACTACAGGTATTTCTCTATCTGTAAGTGGTAACTTAAGTGTTTTACCAACTAAATGCTTATATCTTTTATCTTCTGGATTTACAGCAACTGCAGTATCTCCAAGAAGTGTTTCTGGTCTAGTTGTTGCAATTTCTAGGAATTCATCAGATCCAACAACTGGATATTTTATATGCCAGAAACTACCTTCTTTTTCTTCATATTCTATTTCTGCATCTGATAAAGCTGTTTGGCATTTAGGACACCAGTTAGTAATTCTATTTCCTTGATATATAAGACCTTTATTATATAATCTAACGAAAACTTCTCTAACAGCAGCACTAACATTCTCATCCATAGTAAATGCTTCTCTTGTGAAATCAGCAGAACAACCAAGTTTTTGAACTTGCCCTCTTATAGTTGCTCTATATTCTTCTGCCCATTCCCAAACTTTTTCAAGGAAAGCTTCTCTTCCCATTTCTTTTTTATATAGTCCTTGTTTTATAAGCTCATTTTCAACTTTAACTTCAGTTGCTATACTAGCGTGATCTTCTCCTGGAAGCCATAAAGTTTCAAAACCTTGCATTCTTTTAAATCTTATAAGCATATCTTGAAGTGTATTATCAAGTGCATGACCAAGGTGTAATCTACCTGTTATATTTGGTGGTGGCATTATTATTGTGTATGACTTTTTAGTCTTATCTACTTTTGGCGTAAAATACTTCTTCTCCATCCAAGTATTATAAAGTCTTTGTTCAAATTCTTTAGGATCGTAAGTCGTTGAAATATTTCTATTTTCTATATTATCCATTAAAATTCCTCCTATTTTGTGTTTAACTAATATTTATAATTTGAGATTTACGCTATTTAAGTAAAATCTCTGTACTTAACTATTTAATTCTTTAAAAATGGCAAAAAAAATACCCCCATCCATAAAAGGACGAAAGTTCCGCGGTACCACCTTTTTTCCCTCAAAATCTAAGGGCTCTCTAAATTAACGACAGAATTGCCGTCTCTAGCTACTACTATTTCACTAAAGAAACTCAAAAGCTACATTCAAGATATCAAATATAAAAAATCTTTCAGCCGCTGGATTTTTCTCTCTAAATATTCTTCCTATCTTTACTCCTCTTTCTCAATGTTTTATAAATATTCAACTATATTATATATGATACTATTCAAAAATATAAAATGTCAATCAAATTCAGAAAAAATTATTATGCATTAAATTTTAAAAGTTAACATATTATTTTATTATGCCTAAGTATATTTAAAAAAGAAACTGTCCATACTATTAACTGACACGCTATTTAAATATTTACTGAAAATTTCCAAAACTTCTAAATATGAAAGCAAAATTCATAATAATTTATTATAGATTATACAATAAATATTATATAAAACAAGGAGGTTTAACATGAATTATTTTTCAAAGGCTAATGAATTTTATAACAATCAAGACTATTCAATAGCTTTAGATTATTATAATAAAGCTATTGAAAATAATCAGTATGAAGCACACTCTTACTATAATGCTGGTGTCTGCTACATAAAACTTAAAGAATTTGACAAGGCAATTGATATGATTTCAAATGCTATAAAATATTCTAAAGAATCTAAATATTTTTTCAATCTAGCGTATTGTTATTCTATGAAAAAAAATAATCAAAAAGCTCTACGCTACTTCAATTTAGCTTGGGCATTAGATAATAATGATAAAGATTGCGAAAGAGCTATCAAACTTATTAGTAAAGATCTAAACAAAAATAGCAACTAAATTTAAAATTCTATATAAAAAAGCAGCATAGAGACATTCCTCTACGCTGCTTTTATTTTACTACTAGCATTTCTAATACTTCATTAAATAATAAAATACTTTTTTAATTTTTAAAATCCAGTCTAAATTTATGACCATTGACCTATTATTTTTCCATCTTTATGAGTTGCATAAAAATCACTAGTTGCAAAATAATCACCAGAGCTAGCAAATGTAGGATCTACAGGTATCCATTTATTCTCACTAGGAATATAGACCTCATTCCAAGCATGTGGTCCCCAGCTTGAACCCGTGTATCCTTCTCCTGAAATTATTCTTACTTTTAGCCCAACATCTTTTGCCATTGCTGCGTATAAACTAGCATAATCAAAGCAAACACCTTCTCTAGTATTAAATGCTTCTATAGCACCTGATGCTATTCCTTTACCTTGATTTTTAACAATTTCTTCTGCTTTTGCATCATCATATTTTATATTTTCTCCCACCCAGTTATAGATGCTTCTTGCTTTTTCAATATCATTAGTATCGCTACTCGTAATTTGTTCTGCTTTAGAATCTATAGCGGGATCACTTTTAACTGCATCAGCAAGCGTAACTCCATTATAATACACTATTACATGTTCCTTATCAGAGCTACTCCCTTGTGTTGAATTAGCTGATATAAGGTCTGTATCTTTCCCTAGAATATATTCATGGAACGGATTGCTATTGCTATCTACTTGAACACTTTCAAAACCATTTAGAGCATGCGTTATAAATACAGAATTACCCTTTATATTTATAAAACCTTTTTCAATTAATAATATAAATAAACTTGCTATTATAAGCGCATATGCTATACCTGTTGGTATATTTAATAAAACTCCACTTATTCCTGATCTTTTACTATTTCTAGACATTTTTTTAGTTTCAAGTTTATTTAGCCTTCTAGCTAAATATATACGTCTAAATATTGTCAGGAATATATTTAAAATTAAATATATTATCAAAATAGATACTCCATAAATGACAACTGTCATTATATATGCCGTAAAAGATGGTGATATTATATATGTGTTTATATGAGATATTAAAACCGATATTCCTTTATCTACAACTGAATTAGTCTGTATTATATAATATGTTATCACTGCACCTATATAAGCAAAAATAACCCTTACACCAAATATAAAATCTGACATTAATGTTTTTTTGTCAAACTTTTTTAAATACCCTGCTATTAGTGTAATAATAAATACAGCTAGTAAGCATAAATCTATATAACTAGCTCTCATAATAATCCTCCTCTAATTCTTCATTCGTTACAATCCTAACAACTTCTGACACTATATCATAGTTGTAACCCTTTGTTAGTAAAAACCTATACAACTTTTGTGAAAGCTTATATTTATCACTCTCTCTTTTTCTAAGAACATCATATTTCTTTTTAGCTAAATTTATAGCAACTTCTTTTTCATCATCCTTGTCAATATTCTCAGAAAATGCTTTCTTTATAATATCATCAGCTATGCCTTTACTTCTAAGGTCATATTTTATCTTGTTTTGACCTTGAAATTTCACTCTATCCCTTATATACATATTAGCATATCTTTCATCATCAAGATATTTATATTCTTTTAAAAACTCTATAGCTAATAAAACTATTGATTCATCATATCCTTTTTCTATAAGTTTTTTATGAACTTCTTTTTCAGTTTTAAAAGATTTTTCTATTATTTTAAGAGCTGTATTTTTACATTTTTTAATCTCATCATTAGCAACTATATCTTTTATTTGTTCAAGATTAATTGCCATTCCAACTTTCAAATTTTCTGTAAAAACAAATTCTGCATTACAGGCAAATGTGTATTCCCCATCTACATAAATATTAACTCTTTCATTATTTCGTTTCTGAATTTCTATTTGTGTAATTTTATTCATCATCTATTCCTCTGATTTTAATACATGTATTGTCGGCTTTTGAAGATATTTCTTTGAAACTCTTACAATATCCTCTTCTCTAAGATTTTCAAGTTTTTTCATATCAAAAACAAATTCATCTATTCTAAGATTTTCTAAACTTTGATGTAATACATAATTACAAAGCTCTGCACTATCTTCTAATGTAGACAATACTGCCGTTTTATGAATTTTTTTCATAAGCTTTAATGAATCTGCATCAAAACTTATTATTTCACTTTGTATATCTTCTATTATATCTTCTATTGCCTCTATAGTTTCATCTACTGATTCTTCACTTACTGCTATAAAAATATTCATAAGCTTTATATTTTTACTAATATCTATACAAGTATAAACATCATAAGCAAGTCCTCTTTTTTCTCTAAGTTCTCTAAATAATATAGAATTTGAGCTTTCGCCTAGCTTATGATTTAAAATCTTCATAGCCATCTCATCATCTTCTACTATCTCATTTAAAGAATACAAATAACTAATAGTACTTTGTTCTATTTGTTTTTTATATGTTGTAAAAATTCCCTCTTTATTTTTTTCATCTATTATTTCTATCTTTGTTGCACAATTACCCTTCCATTGATCAAATGTATTTACCAAAATTTCAAACGCTTTTTCATGTTCTAAATTACTAACTAATACCACAGTTGCATTATCAGGAGTATAATATTTTTTATAATATTCTACTAACTCTTCTCTTTTGAATTTAGATACTATTTTTTCTGTACCTAATACATCATACCTTAATGCTGATTTTTCAAATGCAAATTCATTAAGTCTTCTAAAACTTAAATCTTCAACACTATCTTTACTACTTCTTATTTCAGCTAAAACTACACCTTTTTCTCTTTTTATCTCTTTTTTATCAAAAGCACAATTTTGAACCATATCTCCTAAAATATTAACTGCATTTTTTATTTCTTCTTCAAGACAACTTATATTATAAACAGTTGTTAAATTGTCTGTGTATGCATTATAATCTCCACCTAAAAACTCTAATTCTCTATTTAATATTTCATTATCTCTTGTTTTTGTCCCTTTGAACATCATATGTTCTAAGAAATGTGTAATTCCTTTTTCACTATCTTTTTCATATAGTGAACCTATATTAAAGCCTATATTTATAGCCGCAATATTAGTGTTTCTTTTGATTGTTATTATTTTCAGTCCATTTTTTAGAGTACACTCTTTATTATCAAAATTCCATTTATCCATTAAAATCTCCAATTTATAACTAGTATTATTCACTATATTTCTTACTATATTTCAAATTTCATTGTATAATATTATTTAGGATAAACGCAATATAATTTTGGGGTGATTTTTAAAATGAACAAAAATATACTGATAGTGGAAGATGAATTAAGAATTATAATTCTTCTTCGTGACTACCTAAAAAAAGATGGCTTCATTGTTATAGAAGCTAGTGATGGTGAGGAAGCTCTAAAGAGCTTTTCTGAAACTAATATAGATCTTGTAATTCTTGATATTATGATGCCTAAAATTGACGGCTTTGAAGTTTGTAAAACTATTCGCTCAGTTTCTAATATTCCTATAATCCTTCTTACTGCAAGAGAAGAAGAAGAAGATAAACTTCTTGGATATGAACTCGGAGCTGATGATTATGTAACTAAACCCTTTAGTCCAAAAGTGCTTGTAGCTAAAGTAAAAGCTCTTTTAAAAAGGACTCAAACAGATAATATAAATAAAAACTTATCAAACTTTAATGGGTTAAAAATCAATAAACTTTCACACGAAGTAATGCTAGACGGAAGAGAACTTTCTCTATCACCAAAAGAATATGACCTTCTACTTTATCTAACTTCAAACAAAGGAATAGCTCTATCAAGAGATAAAATTTTAGATAACGTATGGGGTTATGATTACTTTGGTGATATAAGAACTGTAGATACAAACATAAAAAGACTTCGCGAAAAATTATTACATAAATCTTCGTACATAACAACAGTAAGAGGAAGTGGATATAAATTTGAAGTTAAAGATGAAAAATAGTATTTCAAAAAAATTAATTCTAATAATTTTTGCCTTTATATCATCCTTAGTAGTTGGATTCATGATATTTCAAAGCTTTTTCTTTCAATTGTATTATACAGATAAAAAAAGTGATGACCTACAAAATGCATTATTAAATTTTAGAAGTGTATATCAATATAAAGCTTTAGCAAATCCACAAGAATTAGATACTGCAATGGCGATATTTGATGTTGAGAATACCGCTAAAATAGCGATCTACTCTACTGACGGAAAATTAAGGTATATAGTTGGTGAAAAAAGCAATCCTGAGCTCGAAGAAACATTAGATAATATTTTTAAAAAGTTATATTATGATAAACGTTACACTAATAGTCTTATAGAATCAAATAAGGTTGTCACTACTCT
>JBOFRC010000459.1:0-3583 GCA_051650825.1 Sarcina sp.
TAAAACCAATAATTTAATCAATGTCGAATATAACGAATTTTATGAATTATTTGAATTAAATTTTAAAATTTATTTTTCATATTGAAAACCATCAATTTAAATTTCTATATTATATAAAAATACTATCAAATATACACAATCAAAATCACATGTAGAAATGTTTATATATATGTAAACATAATTACAAACGTTTACGTAATTATTTATGTATAAACAAATGTATTCTCATAAAAACCAATTATTTAAAATATGTTTATTTTTGAATACATTTAAACAAAGGTTTGTGGTGATACATACGTTTATAATTACAAAAATGTTTACATCAATCTAATAAATTTAACTTAATACTTTTTATATTTAAAATTACAAATTAAAACTCTTTTTTCTTTTAATATTGTATACATTTATGTTTACAATATTATTTGTTGATTTATTATATTTATCGTCTAATTTTATTTGATTTTCTAAATATAATTAATATTTAATCAGTATTAACATTATAAATTTCACATTAAAAGTAATGCTAGTCTTTCTAATGTTAATACTTTAAATTTTCTTCCTTTAATAATCTATATTACTACTAACTAGCTATTTCAAATGAGTGTACATATATACAATTAGAGCTGTAAACATTTATGTTTGTGTATGTATTTGTTTTAATTTTCATAATTATTAAATAATTTAAAACAAAAACACAAACGTTTATGTTTACATTTACGCATGCGTTTTTGTTTGTATTTTAATATTTAATTAATATATTATATATAATTACCTTTTATAAGTTTTTATTTACAAATAAGTTTACTTTTATGTAAATAATTTTATTTGTATTTATATATAATAAAAACTATTTAATACAATTTTATTTTTATCATGTATTATTCTAAAAATTTATTTTAAATTTTAAATTATTAAAATCTTACTAAGTTATAAAAAAATCAAATTTTTACTAAGAGTTAAAAACGTTTTGTAAAATTTGAATTTGTAAAAGGGTACAATCTATAAGTAAGTTATAAAGCCAAATAGAGTAGGGTACCCACTTAAACTTTAAATTTTTGTAAAAAAAAATAGGGTAATCTAATCCCTATTTTTAGTGCCCACTTTTTAATTTTTTTAATCCATATAATATGCCAACGCCAAGTGCTCCTGCTACTAGTAATTTTATAGCTACATTTAATACTGTTCCTAATATATTAAATGCTACTATACCAATAACTACTGCTACAGCAATTTTAATCATATCACTCATATTTATATTCATATTAATCCCCCTATACCAACAAGATTAATCAATAAGAGTAGAGTGGCTAGTTAAATAATTCAAACTACTCTTTGACTATTTCTTATTTCGGCTAATTTTTAATTATAATACTTATTTTATACTACATCTACCAAAGTTTTCTCTTTTCTATCAATTATTCATTATTTATTAGTATTTTACAATTTAATAATTTATATAATATTATAATTTTTTCAATATTTCTTATCTATTTGCCCCTACATATTCTCGTTTATATTCATCATACTCTTTAAGACCTCTGTATAATTTAATTTTTTTAGCAAATTGTTCTATAAAAATTTCTGACTTTTCTTTATCTATAGAAAATTTTTCCCATTTCTCAATTGTCTTTAATAATTTATCTTTTTCTTCATCTGTAGTAGCCATATTATATAACTGTCTTTGAGTTTTAATTCTTTTCTTTTGAACTTTTTCAATTTCATCCATTATACTGCTTTTCATTGCTATATATGCAAATTCATCTTCTTCCTCAAATAACTTCAAGTCATCTTCTATATACTTTCTATAAGCTGCTCTAATAGTAGCTTCATCAATAATTTTCTTACCTTCAACTTCACTTTTAATTTTCTCTATAAATTCAGTAATATTAGGATGTGTCTTATTAACTTTAACCATTTCATCTGTTATTGCAAAAACAAAAAGACCTGCTGGATCTTTAACTTTTCCTTTACTAATTCCATCCTTTATCCAAAGTATATATTCTGCAATTTTCCATTTAGAATGCTTTTGTAAAATTTCTGTTGTTTTCTTTGCATTTATTCCAAGGTCTAAAAGTTCTTTTTTAATATCTTCAGGGAACTTTAATTCATAATCAATTTCAAGATCTTGTTTCTTTTCCTTTTTAACATCTTTTGGCTTCTCTGTAAGAGAATCTATTAACTGCTTTCTTGTACCCTTAAAGACTATATAAATACACTGTTCTTTAATTCCATTAATTAATATATCATCTCCAAAGAAATAATCTTTAAGAATTCCACTTTCAATTAAATTTTCAAGTGGTTTTTTAAGCCTTCTCTTAAGCTCAGAGCTATAATTATAATCCATCGGAAGCTTATGCTTTAAAACATCAAAACTTCTCTTAATGTAAGATTTATTATATTTATTTCCTTCGATATAGCTATATAGCCTTCTTGTAAGCCCTGATTTTAATTGAAAATAAACATTGTTGCTTAAAAACTTTACAAAACTATATCTCATATTTTCAATAACTAAATCTCCAAAAGTGACTGTACACCTTTCTTCCTTAGTTCTATTTTTACCTTTTCCAATAATATCATAGTTATCTATAAGTGATATACTTTTCTCTCTTGAGCTTTCGTATCTTTCCATTTTTTTATTGTAAAAAATTCCATTAGCTAAACTATAGTATTTAACCGCATTTAACTCTCTTATAGCATCTTTTATCTTTTGGTAATTTCCACCACCTACTGATAACCCCATAAATTCACAAAGTTCATATAAAGTGAAAATAACTTTATTAGATGGTAGATCATAAGTTTTATCTTCCTCTCTAAATGTTAGTGGGCTGTGTTTTTTTATATAAACACCTATTAAAGCATAGAAAACATCCATTGCAAAGGCATTAGGTAACCTAAACATAGACATTGCTAAAATTTCTCTATCAAGACCCTTACTATCAGTCCATGACAAAAACTCAACCTGCGAGCTTTTAGATTCTTCCGGAACTCTACTTAAGACATATTTCATTTCTTTACTTATATTTTCATCTTTTTCAAGTTTTGCTATAGTTTGAACAGTTCTTCTATTTTTAAAACGAAAGAGTGGTGCTTCTATAACATTGATATCCATTATAAAACTTTTCTCTCTTATAGTTCTATCTTTATCTTTAGCTTTCGTGGGTTGCACTTCAATAATTTTGTTATCACTCATAACATTTCCCTTCTTTATTTTCTATTAAATTTCCTTAATTAGTCCTATTTAAGAGTTTACTAGTATATATTTTTTATTCTTTAATTTATAAAATTAAAAATATTTAACTCTTAAATATTTTTAGCTTAATTCTAATAGAATTAATTCTTTGTCTAAATTGAATCTAATTTTATACGAAATAATCTTTGCAAACTTATAAATTATATTTTGTAAACTTATAATTTATAAAAAACACTAAATTAAAAAGCATCTATATAAACTTAAAGTTTTTTAACTTTTTAATAAAAATTCTAGTTATTGCACTATAATTAATCTATTATAATACATTTTTAGATACAATTCCTCATTATTTTAATTAAGTCTAAAAATATTATATACGACATTGTACTATTT
>JBOFRC010000460.1:0-1256 GCA_051650825.1 Sarcina sp.
GCTCTTTAATATAATTTTGAATATCATTTTTTATTATTATTTTCATTCTATTTAAATTTTTTTTACCATTTACTAAAGATAACTTTTCAAGTTCTTCTTTACTATTAACATTTAGCCATTGCATATTTTTTCCCCCTAAAAATAATCATTATTTTATTTATATTTTTTCAAGTTTCTAAATATGAATTACCAAATTTCTATATAAAAAAAACTACATATATAAAATAATAATAAAATTTCAAGTTATATAATATTAGAATTTACATATATAAATTAAATTTATAATTTTCAAAAGATGTATAATAAAAATATAATATTTAAAATATTTTTAAATAAAAGGAGAATTATAATGATTAAAGAAATGAGAAGAAAAAACAGAGAACTTTCTATTGATGAATCTATAATAATTTTAAATAATAACGATTATGGTATTCTATCAACTACAAATGAAGATGGCTATTCCTATGGCGTCCCTATAAGCTATATTTATATCAATAACTCAATATATTTTCATTGTGCACTCGAAGGCCATAAATTAAATAATTTAAAAAACAATGATAAAGTATCATTTTGTGTAGTTGGAAAAACTCAAATTTTACCCGATAAATTTAGCACAAATTATGAAAGTGTAATACTATTTGGAAAAACAAATGAAGTCTATAATAATGAAAAAGAAATGGCTCTTTTAGAAATCATAAAAAAATATTCTCCAAATTATATTGCCCAAGGAATAGATTATATAAAAAAAGCTAGTAAGGGTACTAAAGTTTTCAAAATTAATATAGAGCATATATCTGGAAAAGCAAAAAAATAACTTGTTACTATGAACAACCTTATATTAAATTTTTTGTAAGTTTAATATAAAGTTGCTTCTTTATTCTAAATTTCCAAACAGAACTGTTTACAGAAACGTTTGTGTAGATGTTTCTTATTTTTAATTAAAACAACTAAAAAAGTTAACTCTTTAGTAGATTAATAAATTTACTAAAAAATTAACTTTATCAAAATATCTAACTAATTATTTTGTAAATTAGCATTATTATAATTATGTATCGTTGTATGTCCTGTGCTATTAAGCTGCGTTTTATGGACAATATTATTATTATCTATATTAGGACTAATCTTTGCTATAGTGATAATTGATGTTCCTATTATTATTCCTATTGCACCTATTATTAAACTAGTTTTTCTGTTCATTATTCTACCTCAATCTTTTAATTTAATCACATTATAAACTCTCACACTTATTCTGTATC
>JBOFRC010000461.1:0-72336 GCA_051650825.1 Sarcina sp.
AAGTATGAAGCCCCCCTCAAGATTAGATTTCCCATATCATAAGATAGTAAGTTCCCTTCAAGACTAGGAGGTTGATAGGTCAGAGGTGTACGCATGGCAACATGTTTAGCTGACTGATACTAATAGAACGAGGGCTTGACCAATTAAAATTACTTTTCTATATATAATTTTTAAATGAATAAATAATATAGTAATCCGGAATAGCTCAGCGGTGGAGCAGTCGACTGTTAATCGAAAGGTCGTGGGTTCAAATCCCACTTCTGGAGCCAAAAAGTCTAAGCATAAGCTTAGACTTTTTTTTAGCATTAAAAGGAATTTTTAATTAAATTTCTAATTATGTAATTGAATTGTAAAAAATATTTATGCTTTTTATTCTAGAAAGTTAGACGATAAGCCATTATAGTATTGAGTAAGAGTGTAAATTAGGACTTTTATGTAATTCATAAATTTAATTTTTTTAGTGGAAAATTTTTTTGAATCACATAAATATTTTTATAAAAACAAGATATGAGATATAATATACTTATACATGATTTACGGAGGATGAAATAATGAAGATTTTATTAGTAGAAGATGAAGAAAGCATAAGAGGGTTTTTAAAAATAAATTTCCAAAGAGAAAAATTCACTGTTATTGAATGTGAGAGTGGAGAAGAAGGAATCCGAAGAGCATCAATAGAAAAACCTGATATTGCTATTCTAGATGTTATGCTACCAGGAATTGATGGCTTTACGGTATGCCAACAATTAAGAGAAAAGTTCCCTAACATAGGAATTATTATGTTAACAGCTAAAGGGGAAGACATGGATAAAATTATGGGACTTCAATATGGTGCTGATGACTATGTTGTTAAACCATTTAATCCTTTAGAGATTACATTAAGAGTTAAGGCGTTAATTAGAAGACTTGAAGAGTCAAAAGTTGAAGATGAGAATACAATTAAGTCAGAAGAATTCTTACTTGATTTATATTCACAAAGTTTATTCAAAAATAATGAAGAGATTGATGTAACACCAAAAGAATTCTTACTTATGAAGATCTTTTTACAAAATCCAGGAAAGGCATTTACAAGAGATGAACTTTTAAATCTAGTTTGGGGAATAGACTTCTTTGGAGATCCAAAAATAGTGGATGTTAATATAAGACGTTTAAGAGCTAAAATAGAGGAAGTACCTTCAAAACCAAAATACATAGAAACTATTTGGGGAACAGGATATAGATGGAAAAGATAGGAGATTCTAAATGAAAAGTATAAAGAGTAGGTTAGTTAGAAGTTTTGTGCTAGTTGTTTCTGCTACCATTCTTATAGTTTCTGTAATGTTTCTGATGTTTATAACAAGATATTATTATCAAGGAACAGAAGACATATTAAAGAGTCAAATTAAAGTTGCAGCTGATTTTTATGATAAATATTTATCTGAAAATTCGTTAGAGTATAATGTTTATGAAGATAAAGATATTTTTTGGCAACAAACAGATGCTCAGGTTCAAATTTATAATTCTAGTGGATTACTTATAATGGATTCATTAGGTGTAGATAAACATGGACCAGAACCAGTTGATGTGAAAAAAGCTTTAGAAGGTGGAATTGGCGAATGGATTGGTCATGTGGATTATAGTGATCAAAAAGTTATGGCAATATCATATCCGCTTGAAAGTAATGGGAAAATAGTTGGGGTTGTTAGATACATTACATCACTTGAGGGAATAAACAGATTTATTTTAAAATTTGCAGCAGTCTTTATTATTATAGGATTGGCAGTTTTAATTATTGGAATAGGTATAAGTTATTTATTAGCTAATAGTATAGTTAATCCATTGAAGACTTTAACTAAGACTTCAGAAGAGTTTGCTAAGGGAAATCTTAATGCAAAAAATAAAATTGAAACTGATGATGAAATTGGTAAGCTTGCATATACACTTAATTTTATGGCGGATGAAATTAAGAAAAGAGAAAAATTGAAAAATGACTTTATATCATCTATCTCACATGAGCTTAGAACACCTTTAACATCTATAAAGGGATGGGCAATAATTTTGAATAATGATGATACTGATAAGGAAATGTTAACTCAAGGTTTCAATATAATTGAGAAAGAAGCAGATAGACTTAGTCATATGGTTGAGGAATTATTAGATTTTTCTAAGTTTGTAAGTGGAAGAATAACTCTTAAAAAAGAAGAAATTGAAGTTAATGATTTTGTTCAATATATTAAAATGTATATGGAACCTAGAGCTACTAGAGAAAATAAAAAGTTTACTATATCTAAGGCACCACATGATGTTTTCATTGATGGAGATAGGGATAGATTAAAACAACTATTTATCAATATAATAGATAACGCCTTTAAGTTTACAGATGAAGGTGGAGCTATTTCGATTGCTATTAAGGAAAGTATTGATTTTGTAACTATGATAATATCTGATACAGGATGTGGAATTAGTGAGGAAGAGTTGCCAAAGGTTAAAGAGAAATTCTTTAAGGGTAAAAATTCTAAATCTCAAAATGGTATAGGTTTATCTATATGCGATGAAATTGTGAAGTTACATGAAGGAACTTTCTTAATTGAAAGTACTTTAGGTGTTGGAACTAAGATGTCTATTACATTACCAAAGATGAAAAAAAGTAATGAATAAAGGCAAAGGGGATTAGTCAATGAAAAAACTTATAATTTTATTAGTTGTTTTAATTGTTGGTTTTACTTTAACAGGTTGCCTTAAAAGTGATAAGTTAGAGGAAAATAAAATAACAGCACCCGTTCCAACTAATTTAGAAATAGATGGAACTTGGGAAGTTACAGCACAATATAGCATAGTAGATAATAAACTTGAGCAAGTTAAAGATATTAAAAAGCCAATGATTACTGTTTCTAATAATTTGGTGATTATTGGTGATATGGAAGTGAATAAACCTAATTTTAAATTTAAGCGAGTGATTAAAAAAGATTATTTACCAAATGCTTTTGATAGTGTGGTAAATGATGTACCATTGCAAGATGGGTTTATGAATATAGTTACTATATCTGATAATACAAACTTATATATTGATTTTATACTTGAAAACCAAAATGAAGCATATATTTACGCTGTAGGGAATTTATTAAAAGTAAAAAGAATTAGTTCTTCATTAAGCCCAGAGCAGGTAAAAGAAATGAATACAGGTAATTCAGGTCAGCAAGTTTCTGCTGAGGAAAAAGATACAGGTGTACTTTTAGGATTTAGGACACCTACATTAGTTAATGAAGATGGTTCTGTAACATATTCTAAATATAAAACTTTATGGCTTAATATGTCAGATGGTAAAATAGCTAAACCAATTTGGTTAGATGGACTTTTACTGCCAAGAGCAAATGGTACTTTCTCACAGATTGATGTTTTTAATCAAGATATTAGTGGAAGTAATGAGCAGGTATTAGAGATCACAAACCATAATAAAAATGGAACACCTGTGGTTGAGAAGAGTATAATGCCAACAGCTAACTATAGAGAGATTACTTTTGTTGGTAAAGATTATATAGGAACAGAATATAAAAATAAAAATGCATTAGGTGATGAATATAAACTTAGTACTATTGATAATATAAATAGTGCTACAAGTTTAGATATGCTTAGTTTATTTGGCAGCAAAGGACAGGATGCATATTTAAATAGCCGTGAGCAGTTTATAGATAGTAAGCCAAGTTTTGTATTAGATAAATATGATTTACAGGAATATAGCCCAAGTGATATTACGATGTTTAGAAAAAATGGAAAATGGATTCTAAATGGTAGAATTGATTCTGATACAGTCGGAGTTAATGATTTATCATTTGGAATTAATATATCACCTGTAGGTGCTCTTGTTAATTATGATTATCTTCCTATAAGTTGGAATAAAATAAAACAAATAGAGCCAAAGGCAACAGATGCTTTTGCTTGTCCAAATAGTAACCTTCTTTTAATATTAACTGATAATAGTATTGAGGTGTATGAACTTCAAAAAGGAGAAATAGCTCCAAAGTCAGTTATGACAATACCTATAGAAAATGGTGATGTTCCAGTTATGGCAGAGTGGGCAACAGGAGATTTTGTTTCTTTATGGAATAAGACTATTGAAGAAAAAAATAAATAATAATAAAATAGAATTAGTAGTAAAATCTAAGTATAGATAAATTTATTTATACTTAGATTTTTTTTGGGGGTGTATTGTAATGAAAATAATAGATTGTAGTGGGTTAGAATGCCCTATACCAGTAATTAATACTAAAAAATATTTTGAATCAATAAAAGAAGGAATAGCAGAAGTCATAGTTGATAATGAGGTTGCTAAAAATAATTTAGAGAAATTAGCTAAAAATAATGATATGAAATTTAATACAAAAGAAGAACAAGGCAAATTTATATTGACTATAGAAAAAGTTAAATGTGCTAAAAGTAATTCGATAGAAGAAAGTAAAAATAAATTTTCAATTCTTGTTTCTAGTGAATTTTTAGGAAGTGGAGATGAAGAATTAGGGAAGACTTTAATGAAGAGTTATTTATATGCTTTAAGTGAAGCTAATGAAGTTCCAAAAAAGATTATGTTTATAAATTCTGCTGTGAAACTAGTAGCAAAAGGGTCTAGTGTTTTAGAATCACTAGAGAACTTAAAACTAAGAGGGGTAGAACTTTCTAGTTGTGGTATTTGTTTAGATTTTTATGGATTAAAAGAAGTTGTTGCAGTTGGTGAAATAACTAATATGTATGCAATAGTTGAAGAGATGAATTCTATAGGTAATCTTATAAAACTATAGATAAAATTAATGTGTTAAAAACGAAAGGATAATTTCAGATGAGTTATGATATAGTAATTGTTGGAGCAGGACCAGCAGGTCTTGCAGCAGCTATAGAAGCTAAAAGAGAAAATGATGATTTAAATATTCTTATTATAGAAAAAGATGAGTATTTAGGTGGAACATTAAATCAATGTATTCATTGTGCATTTGGAATGGATATCTATAACGAACCATTAACAGGTCCAGAGTTTGCACAAAGGTTTATAACAGCTGTTGAAGAGCTTGAAATAGAGTATAAACTTAATACATCAGTTATAAATTTAGATGAAGATAAGAATGTAACTTATGTTAGCCCTGTAGAGGGTGTAGTTACTATACAGTCTAAAGCTGTAATTATAGCAACTGGAATAAGAGAACTCTTTTCAGGAAATATAAGTATACCACTTAATAAGTTTGCTGGAATATATACAGTAGGAACTGCACATAAGTTTATAAACAATCAAGGATATCTACCAGGAAAAGATATTGTAATATTAGGAACGAGTGATACAAGCTTAATTGTAGCTAGAAGACTAATATTAGAGGGTGCTAACATTAAAGCGATTATAGAGAGCTCCTATAGCCTTAGAGCGACATCTGAATATGCAAAAGAAATAGCGAGTGATTTTGAGTTACCTATTTTATTTGGATATAAAGTTAGCGAAATAATAGGTAGTGAGAGAATAAGTCAGATAAAGATTGCTAAAATAGAAGAAGTAGATGAGGAAGATAGCGAGATTGCAGATACTTTAAGTTGTGATAGTTTACTTATCTCAGTTAATTTCTTACCAGATAAAAGACTAGGTGATATTTTAGGTTTAGACACAAATGAAGAAATTCATGGTATAAAACTAAATGAAGATTTTACAACAACTGTGGAGGGAATATTTGCCGCTGGTGGAGTTGTAAAAGGATATGATAATGCAGATTCTTGTGCAAAGCAAGGAAAAGAAATAGCAAAGATTGTTGCGCAATATTGTAAATAAAAAAATGGGTAAATTAGCTTTAAGCTAATTTATCCATTATTTTATCAAAAATTAAATCGTGACCTAGTTTATCTAAATGTAAGCCATCAGTATAATAAGTTCCACTTTGAGGAATTACTGAACTAATATCAATATAATCAATATTATTATTTAGTGCATATTCCTTTAGAAGAGAATTTAAAGCTTTTATACTTTCATTTACTTTAACATAGTCTAATGTATTGTCCCAACGAACAGAAGCTAATTCTCCAAGTATTTTAGGAGCTGAAATTATTACAGGAGTAATATTATTATTTGTAGTTTCTTCTAACATCATTTTAATATTTCTAAATGTTATTTTCGGATTTCTTCCTTGTAAGGCATCATTTGAGCCACACATTATAGTAATATGTGAAGGAGTATTCCTAATCACATCAGTAGTGAATCTTGATAGCATACTAGATGAAGAATCACCTACTATTCCTTTATTTATGACTTCAAAGCTTACAGCTTCTTTTAGTTTGGATACCCAACAATCATTAGGAGAAACACCATAACCTTTAGTTAGAGAATCTCCTAAACAAATTAAATTCATTTCTACACGCCCTTTCTTAGTTAAAAAGTTTTTAGTAAGCATTTTCTACAAATAGTTGTACTACCCTTATTAGCAGTAACAAAATCTCCCTCTTTTACTTCTTTATTGCATAAATGGCATACTGTTTTAGTATGCCCAGTATTATCAATTTTATTTTGAAGGTTTGAGGAATTATATTCTTTTTTTATATCAGATTTTTTGGTTGTTTTATTTTTAGAATAAACTTTTGGCTCTTTTATATTTGTGAGTGGAGTTATATTAAAAGAAAAATCAAAATGACTTTCTCCAAATAATTCAAGTTCAAATCTTGGATTTTCTTTATCATAAAATTCTTCAATAATTATTTTTCTTATTTGCATGTCATTAACTATAAGTCCACTTTTCTCTATTCCATCAAAAATACTTTTTGTTATATTACTAGTATCAGGATGTCTTTTTTCACTTTTATAATAAACTTTTAAAACTGCTATTAATGATTCTTCAAGCACTATATTAGGATTTTGAATTCTAGCTTTATAAGCAATTTCTTGCTCATAATTTGCATACTTATCATATGATTTACCTGTATTAGATGGTAAAATTGCACGCCCTTGCGCATTATGTAGTTTAAAGTTTGATTTAGTTATAGGTGAACCATCAACGATTACTTTTGCATATGGTTTTAACATAGTACCTCCTAGTTGTAAATAAGCTTTTAATTATAATACAAGATTATTAAATAATTTTGATTATAGCTTATATTGTACTAGAGTTTCTTGAATGTGGCAAAGCTATAAAGTATAATCAAATAAGATTATAGTTTAAAGTTTAATTAAAGATAAAACGAGGTAAAAACGATGGAGAAAAAAGTAATTTTAGCAATAGAGAGCAGTTGTGATGAAACTGCAGCTGCTGTTGTTGTTAATGGAAGAGAAGTATTATCTAATATAATAACATCTCAAATAGATACACATAAAAAATTTGGTGGAGTAGTTCCAGAAGTTGCATCAAGGATGCATATAGAAGTAATAAATGGTGTTGTAGAAGAAGCTTTAAAAGAAGCTAATATGACATTAGAAGATATTGATGCAATAGGAGTTACATATGGGCCAGGACTTGTTGGAGCTTTATTAGTAGGTTTACAATATGCTAAAGGATTAGCATATGGAACGGGAAAACCACTTATAGGGGTGAATCATATAGAAGGACATATAGCGGCTAATTTTATAGCGCATAAGGATTTAGAACCACCTTTTGTTTGTTTAGTAGTATCAGGTGGACATACTTTTATAGTTTATGTTAAAGAGCATGGAGAGTATGAAGTTCTTGGTGAAACTAGAGATGACGCTGCAGGAGAAGCTTTTGATAAAGTAGCAAGAGCTTTAGGGCTTGGCTATCCAGGAGGTCCTAAAATTGATAAACTTGCAAAAGAAGGGAATAGTGAAGCTATTAAGTTTCCTAAAACTAATTTTGGAAAAGAGTGTTTAGATTTTTCATTTAGTGGAGTAAAATCAGCAGTGCTAAATTATCTTAATCAGGCAGAAATGAAGGGCGAAGAAATTAATAAGGCTGATGTAGCAGCAAGTTTCCAAAAAGCTGTAGTTGAAGTTTTAACAGATAATGTTATTAAAACGTGTAAAGCTAAGAATATTGATAAGATAGCAATAGCAGGTGGAGTTGCATCAAATTCAGCTCTTAGAGAAAATCTTATAAATGAAGCTACAAAAAGGAATATAAAAATATTATTTCCAGAACCAATTTTATGTACAGACAATGCTGCTATGATAGGTAGCGCTGCATATTTTGAACTGTTAAAAGGTACACAGGCTAAGATGAATACTAATGCTAGACCAAATCTTAGAATCGGTGAGAGATAATTAAAATTTAATATAAGTTTAAAAATAAAAATATTTATGTTGGGGGACTAGATATTAATGAGTTTAATTTCGCATTCAAATGGATTTATTACAAAAGAGGCAAAAAAGAAATTTTCATTTAAATTTATTTTTAAATCTTTAGCTATTGTTACAACTTGCACAATAGTTGGTGGATTAGGGGTTAATACATATATAAATAGTAAGAATCAAGATAAGTTAGTAAAAAAAGACTTTTATGTGACTATTGATGATAAGAAAAATTATTACAATATATTAGGAAAAGAAGAACCTACTATATTATTTGAGTCAAGTAGTGGTATAGGAATTCCACAGTGGGACAGAGTAAGAACATTCCTGCAAGAAGATTATGGAATAAAGAGTTTTGCTTATGAAAGAGATGGATTTGGATTTTCAGACTTTTCAGAGGTTAAATCACCAGAGGATCAAGCAAAGGAACTTAAATTAATTTTAAGAAAAGTTGCAATGAATGGCCCTTACATATTAGTTGGAGAAGGATATGGGTCAATAGTAATGACTAATTTTGCGAAGCTATATCCAGAACTTGTGAAAGGTGTTATTTTAATTTCTCCTATAAATGAGAAAGCTTTGGGCAATAATAATTATTATAATTACTTTTTAGGAGATAAATTTAATAGAAAGCTTAATAATACAATGTCTGTTTTAGGGGTTAGCAATATATATGACAAAGTTATAGGACTCAAAAATCCAGAAGGGCTTGAAAAATACCTGTCAGAAGAAGATTATACTAATTATAATATTTTAAGAGCGAGTAAAGGCTTTAATGCAGGATATTATGCAGAGCTGCAAAATATTTTAAGTAAGACTAGTAATAGTCAGACTGATGGAATGTTTAGTGAAGTACCTTTTGTAATTATTACTCAAAATGATAATAAGGCAGAACAAGAAGCTCTTAAAAGTCTTGGAAATCCAGAAAAAACTAAAATTATAAATTCTGATAGTAATTCTGAGGTAATAGCACTTGAGAAGCCTGAGCTTATATCTGAGGGGGTTAAGTATATATTGAAAAATGGTGAGTTAAAGGAAAATTAAAATCCTTAACAAATTGTAAATATTTGTGTCATTGAGATGACACAATGCTCTATTATATTTATTTATAAGAGAGAGAGTTATAGGAGGATTTTATGAGTGATTTTGATAACAGAAATGAAAATGAAAATAATCAAATCTTTAATGATGATACACAAAAGGTAGATATGGGAGACTCAATCAAGAAAGAGAAAAAGAAGGCTAGCAGAAGAGTTGCAGGTACAGTAGCTATAGCTATGGCAGCGTCATTAATTGGTGGTGGTGTTGGAGCTTTTGGGGTGTATGATGCAATGACAGATTCTAAAGATGTTCCAGTAATAGAAAAAGAGGGAGACACAAAATCTGTTGTAGTTCCTGAGTTTAAGTCAGATGCTACAATGACAATACCTCAAGTTGTTGAGAAAGTAAGCCCAGCAGTAGTTGGAGTTTCTACAAAAAGTCTTGTAAGAGATGGGTATTTTAATGGTATTACTGAGCAAGAAGGAATAGGCTCTGGTTTTATAATTAGTGAAAATGGCTTAGTTGTAACAAATAATCATGTTATTGCAGGAGCACAAGAAGTAAAAGTTATTTTACATGGGGGCGAAGAGGTTAATGCTAAAGTTGTAAACTTTGATGCTAAAGCTGACTTAGCAGTTCTTCAAATTACTGATAATGTTAAAATGCCAGGAGTTGCAAAACTTGGAGATTCATCTAAACTTTTAGCAGGGCAATCTGTAATAGCAATAGGAAATCCTCTTGGTAAAGAGTTTAGTGAAACTGTAACATCAGGAATTATAAGTTCTCCAAATAGGAGATTAAGTGAGGATGGAACAGAGCAAAATGCTCAAACATTTATACAAACTGATACTGCGATAAATCCAGGAAACAGTGGCGGACCTCTTATAAATGCTAATGGAGAGATTATAGGTGTCAATACGGCTAAAAAAGTAGGAGAAGAGATAGAAGGTATAGGTTTCTCAATTCCTATAAATACAGTTAAGGAAAAACTTGATACTTTATCAAAACCTCAATTAGTAATGGGGGTATCAGGCATTAGTATTACACCAGAACTTGCAAAACAAGAAAATTTACCAGAAGGTTTTTATATAAAGACTGTATCTGATTTTAGTCCAGCAGAAAAAGCAGGGCTTAAACCAGGAGATGTTATTACAGCTTATAACGGAGTGCCAATTAAAAGTCATGATGATTTAGAAGCACAAAAGTCAAAATCTAAAGATGGTGATGTTGTTGATTTAACAATAGTTAGAAATGGTCAACAATCTACAGTTAAATTAACATTAAAAACAAATTAGAAATTATTTTAGGTACTAGAAAAAATTGTATTTTTCTAGTACTTTTTTTAGTTTTTATATATTTTTTAAGTTTTTCAATTTCATATTTGTTCATAAAATATATGTTTTAGTACATATACATATAGAGTGAAGAGTCATAGTTTTTCTTTTATTTTCTCATGTGTATATATGTGTATATACTTTTTTTAAGTAAAGTATGAAAAAATTTTAAAAAAAGTGAAAAGAAAGTAAGCAATTTAGTCTTTTTGTATAGATGAAAGTTGGCATATAAATTGCTATTACTATTATAGTATACAGTGAGCATAATAATATTTAGGAGGATTTTTTATGAAGAAAATATTATTAGTCTGTTCAGCGGGAATGTCTACTTCTTTACTTGTTTCAAAAATGAAAATCTCAGCAAAGGAAAATGGGATTGAATGTGTTATCAATGCTGTGGGTGAAGCCGAGGTTGATGAATATGAAAGAGATATAGATGTAGTATTATTAGGTCCGCAAGTAAGATTTTTATTTAATAAATTTAATGCGAAATTTAGTGCAAAGGGGATACCGGTTAGTGTCATTAATACTGTAGACTATGGAACTATGAACGGAGCTAAAGTATTAAAAAATGCACTTGATTTAATAGAAAAATAAATAAAAGGTTTTAAAGGGAGAGGTTAAAAAATGGAAGAAATAATTATGAATCTTATAATGTTTAGTGGAGAGGCTAGAAGTTATTGCATGGAAGCTATTCAATTAGCTAAGACAGGAAATGTTGATGAAGCTAAAGAATTGATAGCAAAAGCTGCAAAAGAACTTGGAGAAGCTCATCATTCACAAACAGGATTAATACAAAATGAAGCAGCTGGAAATAAAGCAGAAGTTTCATTATTATTAGTACATGCTCAAGATCATTTAATGACATCAATAACAGTAAAAGATCTTGCAACTGAAATAGTAGAATTATATTCAAGAATAGCATAATTTTAAATAAACTCTAGTGGGAATCCATTAGAGTTTATTCTCTAAAATGATGATTTAAAGTGAAAGGGGGACTATAAATGATGTATGTAATAGGTGTAGATGGTGGCGGAACTAAGACAGAAGCGGTGGCTTATGATTTACATGGAAATAGAATTTGTTCTGCTCTTACTGGGTTTGGAAACTTGCTAAACAATAAGGATGAAGCATTACAAAATGTAATTAGTGCAGTTGAGAATATTGCAACACAGCTTAAAGATTGTGATTTACAAGGAATTTATTTAGGATTAGCAGGTTCAGAAGTTGCTAACAATTCAAAGATAGTATATGACGAAATACAAAAGTTATTTAATACAAAAGTCAAGGTTATGAATGATAGTGAATTAGCTTTAAAAGCTTTACTTAAGGGTGAAGATGGGATTTTGACAATTGCAGGAACTGGCTCAATATCTTTTGGTATTAATAATGATATACAATGGAAAGCTGGTGGTTGGGGACATTTATTAGGGGATGAAGGTTCTGCTTATAAGATTGCTATTGAAAGTATTAAGAACATGATACAAGAGAACGATAATAATATGGAACTTGGAGAACTCTCATTAAATATTTTAGAATTTTTAGATATCAAGTCTCCTGATGAGATAATAGAATTTGTGTATTCATCGACTAAGGATGAAGTTGCAAAATTAGCTGTTATTGTATCAAAACTTGCACATGATGGAGATGAAAAAGCTAGGAATATTTTAATTAGTGAAGCAAAGCTTTTAGGAGAGACAACTAGACAAGTATTTTCAAAATTGAACTTTAGTAAATGTTCAGTTGGTCTTGTTGGTGGTGTAGTTAAAAGGTCTATAATTTTTAGAGAAGTTTTCGAAAATTATTTAAATGAAAGAGTTGACATAGTTTCATATATAGATGAAGATGTCTCACCAGCAAAGGGAGCTTATTATATTCATAAGAAGGAATCATGTTAATTAGAAAAATAAAACACAAAGGATTTTAGGGGGAATTTAAAAAATGAAAAGATTAGGAATATCAGTATATCCAAACCATACATCTATAGAGGAGAATATTGAATATATTGAGCTTGCAGCAAAATATGGTTTTTCAAGAATTTTTACATGCTTGTTATCAGCAGCAGATAAAGAGGTTGAAGAAATAGTTGCAGAGTTTAAAGGAATGGTAGATGTAGCTAACAAACATGGAATGGAAGTAATAGCAGATTTAGACCCTACAGTATTTAATAAATTAGAAGCATCAATAACTGATTTGTCAGTATTTAAAGAAATGGGGCTATCTGGAATTAGACTTGATATGGGATTCAGTGGTAGTGAAGAGTCAATTATGTCATATAATAAGCATGGATTAAAAATTGAGCTAAATGTGAGTAATGGTACTAAGTATGTAGATAATATACTTTCATACCAAGCTAATCTTTCTAATATATATGGATGTCATAATTTTTATCCACACATATACACAGGATTATCATATGATCATTTTATAAAATGTAGTGAACAATTTAAGGCACTTGGAGTTAAGACAGCTGCATTTGTTAATTCTCCTACAGCAGAGTTTGGACCTTGGCCAGTATCAGAAGGATTATGTACTTTAGAGGAACATAGAAATCTTCCAATAACTGTACAAGCTAAGCATTTATTTGCTACAGAAGCTATAGATGATGTAATTATAGCAAATTCATTTGCTAGTGAAGAGGAATTAAAAGCTCTTAGTGAATTAAATAAAGAAATGTTAGAGTTTACAGTAGAACTTAATGAAGAAATTAGAGATATAGAAAAGACTATAGTTTTAGATGAGTTCCATTATAATAGAGGCGATAATTCTGAGTATATGGCTAGAAGTACGCAAAGTAGAGTTAAATATAAGGGAACACCGTTCCCAGCATATAATACTCCTGATATAAAGAGAGGAGATATTTTAATAGATTCTGATCTTTATTCAAGATATGCAGGAGAACTTCAGGTTGCATTAAAAGATATGAAAAATTATGGTAAAACAAACGTTGTAGGGCATATAGTTGAAGAAGAAGTATTTTTATTAGATTATATAAAGCCTTGGAGTAAGTTTGGATTTAAGCTTAAAAAATAGAGAGGTATTATAATGAATAAAGGCATAAAGATAGTTACAATAGGAGGAGGATCTTCTTATACACCAGAGCTTGTAGAAGGGTTCATTAAAAGATATGATAAATTACCAATAAGAGAACTTTGGCTTGTGGATATAGAAGAAGGAAAAGAAAAGTTAGAAATCGTTGGTAGCTTGGCAAAAAGAATGATAGAAAAAGCTGGTGTTCCAATGGAAATTCATTTAACACTAGACAGAAGAGAAGCTTTAAAAGATGCGGATTTTGTAACAACTCAATTAAGAGTTGGGCTTTTAGATGCTAGAATTAAAGATGAAAGTATTCCTCTAAAACATGGAATGATAGGTCAAGAAACAAACGGTGCAGGTGGAATGCTTAAAGCATTTAGAACTATTCCTGTTATTCTTGAGATAGATAAAGATATGTCAGAACTATGTCCTAATGCCTGGATGATTAATTTTACTAATCCAGCTGGAATGGTTACAGAGGCTCTTGTTAGATATGGGAAAAATAAGAAGGTTATAGGTCTTTGTAATGTACCAATAGGTATGGAAAAGGCTGTTGCAAGTATTATGGAGGTAGATCATAGTAGAGTTACAGTTGATTTTGCAGGTCTTAATCACATGGTATATGGACTGAATATGTATGTTGATGGTAAAAAAGTAAATGATGAAGTTTTAGACGCGATAGCTACAGGAAAGCTGGGACAAATAGTTAAAAATGTAAAAGATTTTAATTGGAGTCCTGAGTTTATAAAAGCTTTAGGGGTTATGCCTTGTCCATACCATAAATATTACTATCAAATGGAAGATATGTTAAAAGATGAATTAGATGAATTTGCTAAAGGAAAGGCAAGAGGTGAATTTGTAAAAGAAGTAGAAAAAGAATTGTTTGAGCTATACAAGAATCCTAATTTAGATGTTAAGCCGCCTCAACTTGAGAAAAGAGGTGGAGCATATTATAGTGATGCTGCTTGTAGACTTATAACATCAATTTATAATGATACTAGAGATATTCAACCAGTAGATACTAGAAATAATGGGGCTATTCAAGGAATTGATAATGATTCTGTTGTTGAGATATCATGCTTAATAACTAAAGATGGACCAAAGCCTATAAATATTGGAGAGCTTCCAGTTTCTATTAATGGACTTATACAAGAGATTAAAACTTTTGAAAGGTTAACAATAGAGGCGGCGATAGAAGGCAATTATGGTAAGGCTTTACTTGCATTAACAAGTAATCCATTAACATTATCAGATAAAACTGCAAAAGTAGTTTTAGATGAACTTTTAGAAGCACATAAGCAGTATTTACCGACATTTACAAAATATTTTGAAATGAAAAATAAATAGTAATTAATTATATAGCTCATTAATATTTTTTAATTAATGAGCTATATTTTTGTATTTTAATCTCTATTTTAGATTATTAGATAAATTTTTTTAATAATGAGTAACTAAGCAATATATTTTACATATTTTATTATTAGAGGTTTAGGTGAATGAAAAAATTTTTACAATAGTGTGGTGAGAATTTTGGAATTTAACGAAAATTCAGAAATTAATAGTTTGTTTGTAGGCATAATTCCTACATTTGAAAGTGAAAATTATATATTAAGAAAAGTTGTATTATCAGACTGGGAAGATTTGATAGAAATTTATCAAAATAGCTTTTTGCATGAATATGGAAATACTCCATATATATATACTGAAAAAATGGCAGTAAATCTAGTTACAGGGATAGAATACAATTATGCTATGGGAAAAGCTGCGGCTTGGAGTATAGAAGACAAAGCAACTAATGAATGTATAGGAATATTATCTTTAAATAATGTTTCTATAAGCGACAAAAAAACAGAAATTGGATATGGACTTAAAGAAATTCATATGAATAAGGGAATTATGAGTGAAATATTTCCTGTTTTTTTAGATAACATAATCTCTTATGGATTTTATAGAATAGAGGCTAATATAGATACAAATAATGTAGCATCTATAAACTTATGTGAGAACAATGGTTTTTTACAAGAAGGTATTAGAAGAAAATATATATTTAACTTAGAGAAGCAAGTATTTTCAGATAGTTATATATATGCAAAGGTTCTTTAAGAATAATCCCCAGATTTAACAAGTAAAGTAGTATATCTGGGGATTATATATCATTATTAAAAGAAAAATAGGGGGAAGCTGTGGATAAGTTTATATTACTAATTATGGTTTTATTTTTTATAATAGGTGGATTAGATTACATATTAGGTAATAAGTTTGGATTTGGTGAAAAGTTTAAAGAGGGTGTAGAGGCAATTGGAGTTTTAGTTCTTTCGATGACAGGAATATTTGCTATTTCACCTATTATTGCAAATGTAATTAATGCTGTATTTAAACCGATAGGAGAATTTTTTAATCTTGATATTTCTATATTTTCATCAATGTTTTTAGCTATAGATATGGGAGCTTTAGGAATTAGTGAAAGTCTTGCTATAAGCGAAGAAATGATGGTTATTTCAGGAATAGTAATAGCGTCTACATTAGGTGCTACTTTAAGCTTTTCAATACCGTTAGCATTTGGAATGATAAACAAAAAATATAATAAAGACTTAGCAAAGGGAATGATTTATGGCGTTGCAACAATGCCAATAGCACCAATTATTGCAGGATTAATTTTAAAGATTAATTTTAAATTATTATTAGTCAATTTAATTCCTTTGTTTATTATGACGATACTTTTAATAATAGGAATATTAAAGTTTGAAGTTTTAGTTGAAACTATTTTTGAGTTATTGTCAAAAGGTATCTTGGTTATAAGTTTAGGAGCTCTTATTTTACTTGGAATTAATTCTATATTAGGAATAGAATTAATAAAAGGAATGCTACCTATTGATGAAGCTCTAGGTGTAGCAGGAAGAATAGGAATATTTTTAGCAGGTGCATATCCATTCTTAGAATTCGTTACGAGATATTTTAGTAAGTGTTTTAGTAGATTATCAAATATTATAAAGGTAAAGGAAATTGCGATAATAAATTTGTTTGCAGGACTTGTATCTAATATAATAATTTTTAAAAACTTTGAAAAGTTAGGGCAAAGAGGTAGGGTTATTTGTAGTGCGTTTAGTGTTAGTGGAGCTTTTGTTTTAGGTGGTCAACTTGGTTTTGTATCTGCTAAGGTGCCAAATTTTATAAATGTGTATATAATATCTAAGTGTATTGCAGGAATAGCAGCGATAGTATTAAGCTTATATATTTTAAACAAAAAGGATAATAAAATAACAGTTTAGAAAAATAATAAATGACTGTAGTAGTTCAAAAAAGATATTTGAATACTACAGTCATTTTTATTTGATAGTTATTGTTTTTTTAGAAAAGAATAAAATATTTATCTGAAATTTTTTTATAGTAATTTTATTTATTTTTTGCCAAGATTATATAATTCCTGATAGGCAGCTAGAGTTTTTTGTGCTGTGTTCTCCCATGTGAATAGATTAGCTCTTTCTAAAACTTTTTTTGTTAAAAGATCTAAAGTGTTTTTAGAGTTTAAGATTTGAATTAGCTTAGATTCAAACTCTAAATTGTCATTAGGATTAAATAGTAGTTCATCTATGCCAACAACCTCAGGAATAGATGTTGTTCTAGCAGATAATGCAGGAGTTCCACATGTCATTGCTTCAAGTGGTGGAAGTCCAAAGCCTTCATAAAATGATGGATATACAAGTAAACTACAAGCAGAGTATAGCGTTGGGAGATAATCTTCCTCTATAAAGCCAGTAAAAATGATTTTATCTTTATGTTTCAATGTCTGACTAAAAGTTTCTAGTTTTTTTCCTTCTTCTCTAAGCCCACCTACAATTAGTAGTTTAGTAGGTGTAGTTAAGTTATCACAAATTTTATTAAATGATTTTATTAAACCTAAAACATTTTTTCTAGTGCTAAAGCCACCTATATACATAATATAGTTGCAATCAAAATTGAATCTTGTTTGTACTAATTTTAAAGTTTCTTTTTTATCTTGGACTTTAAATGTTTCGTTTGCAGCAAGGGGTGTTACAAATATTCGATTGCTAGGAAAGCTTGGAAAAAATTTGAGTATATCTAATTTTGAATATTCAGATACTGTAATAATGCCATCACAAGATTCAATTATTGTTGGTACTTTTTGCAAAAAGTTTTTAAGATAACTAGGACCTGTTGTTTCAGGTAATACATATGGTATTAAATCATGGATAGTAGCAATATTTAATGTATTTGGATTATTGGTGAGTCCAATTCCATTTTGAGGAACATGGAAAATATCAATGTTATTTTTATTAGCGTAATAAGGCATATAGTGTTCTTCAAAAAACTTTTTATGTTTTTTAGATGACATTATTATTTTAGAGTTTTTTGCATTGTAATCTTTATAACTATCACCGCAGCAAAATAAATTATATTCATTTGTTGAGTCAGTTTTAAGGAGTTTATTTAATAAGTTATGAGTATATGTTCCAATTCCTGTACCACGATAAAGATTTGCCCCTCTTGAGTCAATAAGTATTTTCATAAGATACAATCACTTCCAATCTTACTTATAATATAAATAATATTATTTATAGTTGAGAAGTGTGAAAGTAACAAGGGATAAAATTAACACATATACTGTAATAAATAGTTTTTAGGGGGCTTCCTAGTGGATTTAGATAAAATTAAAAAAATCGTAGAAGAAATGTATGAAATAAAGATAGAAAAGCTTACTAAAAAGAAGAATGTATATAGAGTGGAAAGTCAAAATAAAATCTATTGTCTAAAAGTTATAAAATATGGTTTAGGACATTTTAAATTTATAGTTTCAGCTATAAGACATTTGCAAAAGAATGGTTTTGTAGATACTCCTAGGTTATTTAATACACTAGATGGGGAAATTTATATACAATTGGAAAATTCATATGCATATCTAACTGAATGGCTAGATGTTAGAGAAGCTGATTATACAAATATGCTAGATGTAAGTAAAACAGCTATATTAGTTTCAAAATTACATAGTTGCAGTAAGGGTTTTACTTTTGATATTGAGTGTAATCCAAGGATATATTGGGGACAGTGGATAAACAATTTTGAGGCTAGAATTGAGCAGATGGAAGATTTTAAATTTAGAATGGAAAGAAAGATGTATAAGTCAGAATTTGATGAAATTTACAATACGTTTGTTGATCAAGAAATTATAAGAGGTAAGGATGCTATAAAAATTTTAGAAAATAGCAATTATTCTGAGTACATGAACAAACAAAGTAATACTCTTACTTTTTGCCATCATGATTTAGCTCATCATAATATACTCGTTGATAAAGAGTACAATTTGAAAATAATTGATTTTGATTATTGTATATTAGATTCATATTTGCATGATTTAGCTAGTTTGTGTATGAGAGTAATGAGAAATGGAAGTTGGAGTATAGAGCTTTTTGATATGATAGTTGAAAGTTATTTTGATGGAAAAAGAGGTTTAACAAAGGATGAAGTAAAGTTTATAATTGGTTTTTTAAAGTTTCCACAAGATTTTTGGCAAGTAGGTTTGCAGTATTATTGGGAGCAACTTCCTTGGAGTGCTGAAAGATTTTTAGGGAGATTAAATAATTATTTACTTGATATAGATTGTAGAACTAAGTTCATAGAAAAACTATATGAAAGGAGTTTATAATTTCGTATGAAAAGAGAAGACCTTTTAAAAAAGTTTTTAGAGAGCAAGGGAATATATTCTACGGATAAACAAGATATTTATAAGAATTTTGATGTGAATGAAAGTATAGTTTGTTTAAATATTTTTCATGAGAAAACGATGAATAATAGGAATTATAGTATGGGACTGATAAATGAAGCGGGAAAATTAAGAACAGAGGAAAAAATACTATTGCAAAGAATAAAGGGTTTACAATTAGAAGTTGATATAGATTTTAGGGATATAATATCTTTTGGAGAAGAGCAGATAAATAGGGTTAAGGATGTAGAATTTTTAAAGCTTATTGATAGATGTTATAAAAATTCAGAAATAGTTTTAGGAAAGGTGCATCAAAATATTTGTTTGAAAGATAGTAACGTATATATTGCTGATACATCTAGAATTAGATTTGGTATGAGAGAGGATGATATAGTAAAGTCGCTAAAAAAAGTAGTCAAAAAATTTGATGAAGAAAAAGTTTTAAAGTTTATAGAGAATTTATTAGATGAATTGAATTTTGAAACTATAAGTAAAGAATATATAAAATCAACATTATCATTTCAGTTAAATATGCCAAAATTATTAGGGGAGTTATATGTAAAGAACATACAAGATAAAGATACTATATATGAAGTAGTAAAAAGTTTTAATAAAATAACTAATTTTTAGGGAGGAAGTTTTATGGCAAAAATTAAATATAGAGATGCTAAATATCTTTGTAGATATGATTTAGATATAGAATTTTTTAATGAGTTAAATTTGCATATAAAAGATTTATGGCCCACAAGAAATATTTTTATGCTAGATTGTGAAGAGGGGAAAAAAATTCTTAAAATAGTTAAGTATAATGAGCATAAGTTAAGTTTTATTGTTGATATATTAGAGCATTTAAAAATAAAGTATGCGAATGTTTTAAGCGTTAATAAATTGGAAAGTGGAAGCTATATATATGAACATAAAGGTGAAAAGTATATTCTTTTAGATTTAATTGAAGGCGTAGAATGTAATCTTTATAATCCTATTGATATTAAGAATGTTTCAAATGCTATTGCAAAGTTGCATAAGGCAGGAGAAAATGCAGCTGAAATATTTAAAGAAAAGTATGAGAAGGAATTTACTGTTGGTTCGCTAAAAAATACATTTAAAACAGGAAAGGATATTCTAGAGCAGTGCAAAAAATTAGCTGAGGTTAAATTATATAAAAATGAGTTTGATAAGATTTTTTTAGAACATTTAGATTATAATTTTAAGCTAATTGAAAAGGCAAAGGAACTTTTAGAGAAGAGTAACTATGATGAATTATGTAAGACTAAGAAATATATTACAGTATGCCATAATGATTTAGCTTATCATAATCTACTACTCAATGAACATGGTGTCTATTTTATAGATTTTGATTATGCTAGTATAGATTTAAGAGTTTTAGATGTTTATAATTTTATCTTTAAGACACTTAAAAAGCATGCGTTTAATAAGGAGATATATGATAATATTTTGAGTGAATATACATCAATTACAACATTAGATAGTGATGAAATAGATATTTTAAAGCTTTTGTTAATGTATCCTAGTGACTTTATAAGTATAAGTAAAAATTACTATTTTGCACTTAAGGACTGGAGTTATGATAGTTACTTGAATAAGCTTGAAACAAAAGTATTATGCATTAAAGAGAAAGAAGCTTTTTTAAAGCAAATATTGTAGTATTAAAATTTTAATAGAAATTTTAGGCTTTAGAAAATAGTATGTTCTAAAGTCTTTTTTATATATTTGCCATTGAAAGATGTGGTTTTAATAACCTTAAAAATTATTTATTTTAAATCTTTTAAGAGTTTTATATTATTTAATAATATTGTAATAAATACCATATTATTACATGTTAGAATTGTAACTATGAATTAGAAATATAGCTAATTTAGAAAAATAAAATTTTATAAAGTTTGGGATTTAAGAAATTGCAAATCTGAATTAGTGTAGTTATTTTTTTATTATAAAATTTATTGGGGGAATGAATTTGTTAGAAGTAAAAAATATTAGCAAAACATATGGGATGACAAAAGTTGTACTTGATAATATAAATTTTAATTTAAAAGAAGGTACTATTTGTGGCCTAATAGGGCATAATGGTGCTGGGAAAACAACTCTTTTAAAAATTATTATGCAGATTTTAACTCAAAGCAGAGGTCAGATATATATAGATGGAGAGTTGTTTGATAAGAAAAATTTAAATCTTAAAAGAAAAATAACATATTTACCTGATAAGCCATTGATGCTACTAGAACTTACAGGGCGTGAATATTTAGAGTTTATTGCTAGTCTATATAAAGTAGATGAAACTTTAAGTAAAGAGATGATAGAGAATTTTGCTGATAATTTTAATTTAAAAGAAAAACTTGAATATAAGCTTCAAGATTATTCACACGGAATGAGAAAACTAATAATGATAATAGGTGCTTTTATCAGCAGTGCAAGAATTTTAATATTAGATGAACCATTAACAGGTCTTGATCCAGATGCTGTATATAAAGTGAAAAATATGCTAAAAGAATATGTTAAAAAAGGGTATATAATTTTATTTTCAACACATTTGTTAGATGTTGCAAAGGATATATGCAATAAATTTATATTTATGAAAAATGGAAAGATTAAATTAGTTGGAGATTTAGAGTATGTAAAACTTAAATATGATGAGAATAAGAGTTTAGAAGAAGTTTTTATGGAGATTATGAAGGATGAATAAACCATATAGCTTAAGTAATTTATTAATAAAAAATTATCTTAAGAAGTTAAATTATAAAAGAAATATTTTAAATACTCTAAGTATTTCCATTTTTTTATCAATGTTAATAATTTTTTTTAGAATTAATGTTAGCTTTTCTTTTTTATTAGTAACTCAGGCTACTGTATTTTTAATGATATATTTTAAAAAAGTTTTGTCTGACTTTTTTACGTTTGAGGAATATGAAATATATCTTGGATTTCCTATAAGGAGAAAAGAAATACTTTTAGCTAAGTTTAGACGTTTAAATTTGTGCGTTAATATAGAAACAAGTTACATTTTATTGTTAGGACTTTTCTTTGGCTTTTTAGAAGATAAGGGATTAATGTTTTATAGTTGTATTGTGTTTAGTTATTTTTTAGTTAATTATGTTTTGATGATTTTTAGTTTTTTTCTAGGTTGGATATTTTATATAATAAAATTTTCGATAGAGACAAAAAGTGTTATAGTTGATTATTTTACTCTTATAGAAAATATAGATAAAAAATCAAAGAAGTATAAAAATATAAAGTTATTTAAAGTTAAAAGTATTTTATGGAAAATTGTAGAGTGGGATATTAAAAAAGTTTTAAGGAATAAAATTTTAATAAAGATAAATTTCTTTACTATGATTTTATTGTCGATAGCTTATGTTATTTTTTTATCATTTATACTTAGTATAAATGATAAGATACCACCTAATGGTATTTTTGGATGTATACTTATAATGTTAGTAACAGCAGTTATTGCGAGTTCTATAGCCTTGTTAGGCTTTTCAAGAAGTGGAATAGATCATGATTTTGTATTGATGATGCCCGTTGCAGAAAAAACTTATGTGACTGCTAAAATAATAGCTAGTATTATTTTGAGTATTCCTTGTATATTGATTTTTGGGATATTTATAATAATGTTAAATTGGGGTTTTATTTATACAGCTTTAAGTGTTGTACTATTTATTTTAGCGACAATTTCTTTTACTATTTACGGATTATTTGAAGATAAAAGAGAAGTGAATTTATATTGGATTACAGCAAGTGACTTAAGTGAAGGAAATATGTATTATAATAAATTGTTTAGAGGTCTTGGGCTTATTACAGTTGTTTTAGGGCCAACATATATAATTCCTATATTTTTAAGTAAGATGAGTTTTATAATAATACTTATAATAGATTTAATATTATTAGTTACTTTAGGTAGTATAAGCTATAAAAAACTAATGAAGTTAATTTAAAGATTGTAGTTTATATAGATGGATTTTATTGATATAAAAAAAAGATAGCTTAGATTATAGTTTTTTAACTTTTTCTAAGCTATCCTTTTTTATAAAAATAATTATTCTATTGAAATATTTCATATTTTACCATAAAATTACATTATATGATAAAAAGCATCAAGAGTTGTTTTAGCTGTATTTTTCCAGTCAAATTTATTGCTATGAAGAAGGCTCTTTTCGATAAGATTATTTTCTAAAAGTGGATTTGAAAATATTTCTTTTATCGAAGAAGCTAGGGCTATTTCATCATATGGATTTATAAGTAGTGCTGCATCTTCAAGAACTTCAGGAATAGAAGTAAGATTTGATGCTATTACCGGAGTACCACAAGCCATTGCTTCTAATGGAGGGAGACCAAAACCTTCATAGAATGAAGGATATACTACAACTTTAGCTAAATTATAGAAAATAGGCATATGTTCATTTTTTATGAATCCTGGAAAAATAACATCATTTTCAAGACCTAGTTCATTAACTCTATTTTGATAGGTGTTATATGAGATACCTTTTTGCCCAATGATAATAAGCTTAGTATTTTTAGGTAAGGAATGCTTAGCTAGTTCAAAAGAATTTATTAGTCCTAAAATGTTTTTTCTTGGGCTAAAACCACCTACATATAGAATATAGTTAGGGTCAAGGTTATAATATTCCTTTAAAATTTTAGTACACAAATTTTCATTTAAAACTTTATATTGCTTTTCAGCAGCTAGATGTGTTACAAAAATTTTTTCTAAAGGATAATTAAGAGTTTGATGTATATCATTTTTAGAGTAATTAGAAACGGTTATTATGCCATTTGTATTTGCTAAAATTTTAGAGATTTCCTTATTAAAAATTTTGAGATAAGTATTACTTACAGTTTCAGGCATTTTTAAAGGAATAATATCATGTAGAGTAATACACTGAGGAAAGTCTACATTTTCTAATATTCCAATACCGTTTTGGGGCGTGTGATATAAGTTAGTATCATTAAGTAGGTTTAATGGCTCCTTTATATTTTCCCAAAAGTTATTTTCTTTAAATTTATTTGAATACAGTAGAGAAAAATTTTCTTTTAAGTTTAAATCTAAAGATGAATTTTCAGAAATATAAATATTATATTTATTTTCTGTATCAATTAAGTTTATGTTATTTAATAGTTGATAGGTATAGTTACCAATTCCAGTGCCACGATAAATATTGGCAGCTCGACAATCTATTGATATATTCATAATAAATCCTTTCGCTATAGCTATTAATTTATTATATTATTAAAAGTTAAATTTGGTTAATAAATAAAGTTTTATTAACATATAAATATATAGGGGGTGAATAATTTATGATGAGGGAATTTGAAATAGAAAGACAATTTGACATAAAAATTGAGCAGATAAAGCCAAGCAAGGGCGTATATTACCTTAAAACTAATAAAGGTGATAGATGTTTAAAACGGATTAATTATGGAACACAAAAATTATTATTTGTCTATGGAGCAAAGGAGCATTTAATTAAAAATGGATTTGAAAACATAGATAGATATTATTTAAATATAGATGGAGAACCTTTTGCACTTGTAAATGAAGATTTATATACATTATCTGAGTGGATTGATGGCAAAGAGTGTGACTTCCATAATATTGATGATGTAAAACTTGCTGCTGAAAATTTAGCTAAGTTACATGATGCAAGTAAGGGATATGATCCACCAGAAAATTCAAAGCTTAAAACTGATATAGGTAGATGGCCAGCACTTATGGATAAAAGAATTAAGGCTTTAGCAAAAATGAGAGACATGGCTAGAAAGAAAAATGTAAAGCAAAACTTTGATTTATCTTATATTAAAAGTGTGGATTTTTATAGAGATTTAGCAATAAAGGCTTTAACTATTCTAAAAAAATCACAATATAATGCAATTTGCGAACTTAGTGAAGAACAAAAAGTATTTTGCCATCATGATTTTACGTATCACAATATAATAATTACTGAGAATGGTGAGCTAAACGTTTTAGATTTTGATTATTGCAAAAGAGAGATAAGGTCGTTTGATATAGCTAATTTCATGATTAAAGTGTTAAAGAAAGTAGATTGGAATATGGAATATGCTAAAGCAATATTAGAAAGCTATAGTTCAGTATCTCCTATAGAGTCAAGAGAGTATAATGTTATATTAGCATTTTTACTTTTCCCACAACGTTATTGGCGCCTTGCTAATAGATATTACTATAATGAAGTTACATGGGGAGCAAATACATTTTCAAAGAAAATACAAAATATAATAAATGAAAGAGAAAATTATATAAGTTTTATAGACGCCTTTAAAAAGGAATATGATTTAGGTGAATAAATATAAAACTTAATTAAATTAGTTTATTTAAATATATTCTATGCTAGATTGCATTGTTGATTTAGCACTTAAAAAAGTATGGATTTAACATTCCATACTTTTTATTAATTTGCGTGCAGTTTCAATTCCTAGTTCAAAGTTATTTTTCATTTTTAGAAATTCTATTAATAAGTTTAATGTTATTAGAGGTATAAATAAAGCAATTAAAGATAATTATTTTTTTAACAAAAAAAGAGTTTTTGCATATTATGATAAATATAACATAAAGGAGCGCTATTCTTATGAACATAGGGGATCAAGTTGTACGAAAATCATATGGTAAAGATGTTATTTTTAAAGTAATAGATATTAAAGAAGATGGGGAGAAGAAATCTTATGTATTAAAAGGAGCAAACATAAGGATATTAGCAGACGCAACTGAAGAAGATTTAGAAATTGTTGATGATGATTTTGAAGCTGATACAGATAAATTATTTAATACTAGGGTAAATAAAGTAATTAAAGAAGTTGTTGATAAAAGAAGGACAACTAATCTCATGCCCAGTACTAAAAGAACTAAAAGCAAATCAGAAAAAATAGTTAAAGATAATGCACTTGTATTTAGTAGACCAGGGAGGATACTCCATATAGATGGAGATAATGAATATTTAGAAAATTGCCTAAAAGTATATAAACAACTTAAACTTGAAGCGCAAGGAATTGCAATAAGTGAAAAAGATCAGCCAAGTAAAATTTTAGAAGTAGTTAAAACTTATAAACCAGATATAGTTGTTTTGACAGGTCATGATGGTTTGTTTAAAAATAAGGCAGATTATTTAGATGAGACTAGTTATAGAAATTCAAAGTATTTTATTGAGGCAGTAAAAATTTTAAGAGAGTATAATTCAAGCTATGATGAATTAGTTATTTTTGCAGGAGCTTGCCAGTCATTTTATGAGGGGATTTTAGATGCAGGAGCTAATTTTGCAAGTTCGCCAAGTAGGGTACTTATACACTGCTTAGATCCTGTTTTTGTTTGTGAAAAAATAGCCTATACAAGTATTGATAAGGTCGTCGCTATAACGGAAGTAATAGAAAATACTATTACTGGAATAAGTGGTGTAGGAGGACTACAAACAAGAGGTAAATATAGAGAAGGTTATCCAAAATCAAAATATATATTGTGAAATGATTATTTTTATGAATAAAAAAAAGAAATATGTCAATAATAAATTAGAATCTCTAAAAAATATATATTGACAAAATTATTGTTTTGATGATAAAATATTTTGTTTATTTGACATCCAAAGTTTTACAGTATATACTAAAATAAGAAAGAGGGTGTTAGGATGAAAAAAAATAGAACTGTATCAGCTATAAAAAAAGCCCTAGAAGCGCATGTAGGGGATAGAGTGATGTTAAAAGCTAACGGTGGCAGAAAAAGAGTTTTAGTGAATGAAGGTATACTAGAGAGTGTTTATTCAAGTATTTTTGTAGTTAGACTACAAAAAGACACCCAAAGGACTGTGACATATAGTTATTCAGACGTACTTACTAATACAGTACAGTTAGATTTTGAACGTTAATAGGATTGTAAAAAGGCTCCAGCGAGGAGTTTTTTTATTGTAAAAAAAAGAAAGATGGTGGGTTTCCATCTTTCAACTATGGTATAAAAGGGTATTGAGAATTTATGAGAGGTTATATGGTCAATAACCACTTTTATAATACGATATTTTCCGACAAGTGTCAACTATGAAATTCAAAAAAAACGACAAAATTTGATAAAGATGATTAACTGCATTGGTATGAATTAAAAAAAAGCTATATTCTTTAAAAAAAATTTCAAAAAAGTGGAATTAAAATAACTTTCTATATATATATTATAGTAGGTAGAATATAGGAGGGTACAATATGGCTAATTTAGATTTAATTAAAGAAAATATAGAAGTCCAAATACAAATTGGAGTAAATTCTAATGATGATGTTCTAAGAGATGAATATCTTATATCAGATACACTTCCAGATGTTAAAGAAATTCTTTCTGTTGATGTGGAAGAAAAGGTAACTAAGGCTGAGGTGTTAGACGGAAAGGTTGCAGTTGAAGCAGATGTAAGATATACAGTTGTTTATTTGTCAGATGAAGAAGAGGGTAGTGGTGTTAACAATGTTGTTTATAAAAGCAAATTATCAAACTTCATAGACATATCAAATGCAGAGCAAGGAATGCTTTGTAATGTGGAGTGTGAACTAGAACATATTAATCCAACACTTGTAAATGAAAGGAAAATAAATGTAGAAGCCTATTTTAGATTAAAGGCAAAAGTTTATAAACATGAAGAGTTTGAATTTGTTGAAAGTGTAGAGAATAGACAGGATATACAAGTAATTAAAAAAGTTGAAAATATAGATAAAACTATATATTCAGGGGTAAAAGCAGTTACAGCAAATCAAGAATTAAGAATTAATATGGATAAAGCTCAAATTGAAAAAGTTGTTAAATTTGATTCTCTAATTCATAAAAAAGAAGTTAAATTATATGATAATAAAATACAATATTCATGCTATGCAAAAGTAAATATTGTATATAGAACAGAAGATTCAAGAGAATTATCAATTGTAGAAGATGATGTATTTATATCATCAGAAGAAGAAATTGTAGGAGTAAGTCCTAATTATGAGTGTGATTATGATTTTAGAGTTATAAATGCAGATTATGCTATAGGTCAAGATGATTTAGGTGAAAATAGAATTATCAACTTAGGATTCAATTTAGAAGTTGATACTAAAGTTTATAAATCAGATGTAGTAGAAATAATAGAAGACGCATATTCTCCTAATAATGAAATAAGAATTATCAAAGATAGTATAGAACTTAATATAAGACATGCTGTAGCTAATTCAGAAGCAATTATAAAAGAGAACTTTAGTCTTGATAATGAGGAAGCAGTTCAAATTATTAGTGTAAGAGGAGTTATTGATTCTGTAAAACATGAAGCTATAGGTGAGCTATTAAATATAGAAGGAAACTTAAAAGTTAAGTGTATTTATAAAAATGCAAACTCAGATAAAATTTATAATAGTAAAGAATTTGATATACCATTTACAACTAATATAGAAATTCCTAAAATGACAGATAATATGGATATTGATATAAAGTCATCACTAGAATGCATGCAGGCATCAATAGAAGCTGGAACTATAGCAATTAAAGGTATAGCATTATTTACAGCAAAGACTATGTATAAAGAGAAAAAAGGATATATTACAGCTATAGAAGATGATGATGATGCAGAAGTTCCAGTGAAAAAAGCATCTGTAATTATTTATGTAGTACAAGCAGGAGATACTATATGGAAATTAGCTAAAAAATATAAAACTACTATGCAAAATATAGCAGATATAAATAATATAGATTTAAATGATACTTTAGAAATTGGGGATAAATTAATAATACCAGGAAGAGCGGTTATCTAAATTAAGTTTAATTTTAAATGATAATAACTTAGATAATAAATTTTTTGTAGGATAAATATTTATATCGATTTAAAATAGTATTATGGTAAAGAAATTTGAAAATTTGAAGGATTGTATGATAATGAGGAAAAATTCTCAGTATTATACAGTCCTTTTCTTTTTTTTAGTATAAAAGATTTAGAATTAGGCAAAAATAATAAATGCATGTTTTAAAAGTGATTTAGGAGGCAGGCTAGATGACAAAAGTTAGATTCATAATCATAGGTGGAGCTGAAAAGAAAAAAGGTAAAACTAAAGTTTTAGAGTATGTAGCTAAATGCTTAAGAGCAGATGACATGCTTTTAATAGCGACTATAGCTAGTCAAGAACAAGAAGAAATGATAAAAACTTATAAAACTGTATTTAATAATTTAGGTCTTAGGAATATTAAAGAATTGTTTGTTAATAATAGAGAAGAGTGCTTAGATGAAACAAGAATAAAGTTAATTAAAGATGCTAAAATGATATTTTTTACAGGAGGAGACCAGTTAAGAATAACAAGTATATTAGGAGGAACACCTCTTTATGATGAACTAAAAAAACACTTTAATAATGGATGTATTTATGTTGGAACATCAGCAGGAGCATCGGTTGTGAGTGAAACTATGGTTGTTCAAGGAGAAGATGCAAGTTCGCCTAGTAAATGCTATTTAAACATGTGTAAAGGACTTGGTTTATTAAAAAATATAATTATAGATCAACATTTTGCGCAAAGAGGAAGAATTGGAAGACTTTTAGCTATGGTAGCACAGAATCCAGAAAATATAGGTATAGGCATTGATGAAGATACTGCGATTATCATAGATGATAAAGATAAATTAGAAGTTATAGGTTCAGGAGCTATTTATATAGTCGATGGAAGAAATATGACTTATAGCAATGTTTCTGAGCAAAAATATGAGGAGTTACTTAGTATGTATAATGTAACTTTACATGTGCTAACACCAGGAAAAAAATATAATTTGTTAGATAAGGAGCCCTTTGAGGAGGATGTTTAAAAGATGAAAATTGAGAGTCAAAAAATTTTTAGTGGGAAAAATATATATTCTCATAAAAAAGTAATAAAAATGGTTGTTGATCTAGAGGGGTTAAGTAATACTCCAACTAAAGAAATTAATAAATTTAATGAAAACTTAGTAAAAGTTATTCCAGAGCTTATGGAGCATAGATGTGGAATAGATGAAGATCATGGGTTTTATATTAGATTACAAGAAGGAACGTATTTAGCACATGTATTTGAACATACAATTATAGCACTTCAAAATAGATTAGGTATTAATGTGGGATATGGTAAAGCAAGAGAAATAGAAAATGAACGATATTATATTATTTTTGAATATGAGTATTCTAGAACTGCTTTAATAGTAGCTAATATAGCATTAGAATTTATAAATAGCTTAATTAAGCAAGAAGATTTTAATTTTAATGAAAAATTTAAATTAGCATATGAAATATTTAAAAATGAAATGAGAGGACCATCAACGGAGTCTATATACAAAGCTGTTAAAGCCAATAATTTACCAATTATAGAATTAGGTGAAGGTATATATCAAATAGGTTATGGGAAAAAGAAACGTTTATTTTCTGCAACAATAGGGGATAGGACTAATGCTATAGCAGTAGATATTGCATCAGATAAACTCTTAACAAAAAATATTTTAGAAGCTAATAGTTTGCCTGTAGCTAGAGGAGCTAGAGTTACTAATACTATTGAGTTGTTAAAAGAAGCTAGTGATATAGGATATCCTTTAGTTTTAAAACCACAATTTGGAAGCAAAGGTGCAGGTGTATATGTAAATATAAACAATGAAAAAGAACTATTAAGAAGTTTTGTAGAATTGAAAAGTAAAACAGAAGATATAATAATAGAAGAATTTATAGATGGAAGAGATTATAGAGTATGTGTAGTAGATTACAAGGTAGTTGCAGTAGCACATAGGACACCTCCATATGTTATTGGAGATGGAAAAAAAACTATAAAAGAATTAATAGATATTTTAAATAGTGATATAAGAAGAGGTGATGGTCATGAAAAACCTCTTACTAAAATTAAACTAGATGAAGAGTTAGATAATTATTTAAAGCGTAAAAAATTGTCGATTAATTCTATTCCTATAGTTGATGAAAAAATTTGTCTACGAGAGAATGCAAATATTTCTACAGGGGGATTTTCAGAAGATTGCACAGAAATTATTAGTAAAGAGAATATAGATATATGTGAACGTACAGCGAGAGCTATAGGATTAGATATATGTGGAATTGATATAGCAACTAATAATATAGAAAAGTCTTTAAATGAATATGGAGTAATTATTGAAGTAAATGCAGCTCCAGGAATAAGAATGCATGAATTTCCGACGATAGGAACGAAAAGAGATGTTGCAAATCCTATTTTGAAAACTATGTATAAAGGTGGTTTTGAAAACATTCCAGTTATATCAGTAACAGGAACAAATGGAAAAACAACTACAACTAGATTGATATCATATGTTATTTCTCTTATGGGTTATACTGTAGGAATGACATCAACAGATGGAGTTAAAATTGGAAATAAGTATATTCATAAAGGCGATGATACTGGGCTAGAAAGCGCTAAATCAGTTCTTATTAATAGTGAGGTTGATTATGCTATTTTAGAAACTGCAAGAGGTGGAATTGTTAGAAAAGGATTAGCGTATGAAAAAGCAAATGTAGGGGTAGTAACTAATATAAGTGATGACCATCTTGGAATAGATGGAATAGAAACTATAGAAGATTTAGCTATGGCAAAATCATTAGTATTAGAGGCAATTAAAGAAGATGGATATGCTGTTATAAATGCAGATGATGAATACTGCGAATTTATGCTTGAGAGAACTAAAAAATATAATATTAAAACGATAATTTTTTCATTTGATAAAAACAATAAGTTTATTTTAAAAAATAAAGAAGAAAAAAATCCAGTTGTTTATTTAGATGATGATTTTATAGTTGTTTATAATAGAGGGAAAGAATATAAAATATGCAATTACAAATATATGCCAATAACCCTTGGTGGTAATTTAGATTATAACATATATAATGCCTTGGCAGCGTGTGGGGCACTTGTAGGCGCCAGAATAGATTATATAATGATAGCTAAAGGATTTTTAGAATTTAAATGTGATGAAAAATTTAATTCTGGACGATTTAATATTTATGAAATTGATGGAAGAGAAATTATATTAGATTATGGACATAATATTTCTGGATATAAAGCGATTATTGGATCTTTAAAAAACATGGAAAAAGAAAATGTGATAGGAGTAATAGGAGTTCCTGGTGATAGAAGTAATGAAAATATATCTACTATAGGAAGAATTTCTAGTAATTATTTTAATAAGATATATATAAAAGAAGATGTAGATAAGAGATCAAGGAAAGAGGGAGAAGTTGCTAAGTTATTGCTTGAAGGTGTATTAAATAATAAAGAGAGTATAAGTGAAGTGAAAGTAATATTAGATGAATTTGAAGCTGTAGAAGAAGCTTTTTATAATAGCAAAGAAGGAGATACTATAATTATTTTTTATGAGGAGTTTAACAAGATAAAAGAGCTAATAAATAAGCTAACTATTCAGAACAAAAAAAATAATGTTAATTATAAACAAGGATAGAAATTTTCTATCCTTTCTTAATTTTCCTTTAAGTTTATTCTAGAAAATATTATAATAAATTTAAATAACTAAGTTAACGTTACGTAAGAAAGGTTGAAGATATATGAAAAGAAAGGCATACGCAAAGATTAATATTGCTCTAGATGTTGTAGGAAAAAGAGAAGATGGATATCATTTATTAAGAATGATAATGCAAACTGTAGATATATATGATGAAATAGAAGTAAAAAAAATTAACTCACCTAATACTATAAAGTTAACAACTGATAAATATTATTTACCAACAGATGAAAAAAATTTAGCTTATAAAGCAGCAAAATTATTTTTAGATACATATAAGATTAAAGATGGAGTAGAGATTCATATTAAAAAGAATATTCCTGTATCAGCGGGAATGGCAGGTGGAAGCACTGATGCAGCTACAGTTCTTTATTTAATGAATAAGGTATTTAATGTTAAAGAGAATAAAGAAAAGTTGAAAAATTTAGCTGTTAAAATTGGTGCTGATGTACCATATTGTATAGATGGTGGAACTGCACTGTGTGAAGGAATTGGAGATAAGATAAAAAAGCTAAAGCCTTTTAAAGATAAAATACTAGTTGTGGTCAAGCCAAGTTTTGGTGTTTCAACAAAGGAAGTATATGGCGATTTAGATGTAACAAAGATTAATAAACACGCTGATATTGAAGGAATTATGAAATGTATGGCACGAGAAGACTTATATGGTGTGTCTACAAGAATGAGAAATATATTAGAAAATGTAACTGTTAAAAAGCATAGAATTGTTAGAGAAATTAAAGATGAATTAAAACTTGCTGGGGCTATTGGAACTATGATGAGTGGTAGCGGTCCAACTGTTTTTGCATTTTTTGAAGATATGTTAGTTGCTCAAAAAGCTTATGATAAAATGAAGTCTGCTTATCATAACAGTGATATTTTTATAACTAGAACTATTTAAAAAATAAAAAAATATTTTTATGTATAAAAAGCATTTCCTTTGGCTATGATATAGCTATTAGGGGGTGCTTTTTATGAAAAAAATATTATTGTGGTTAGTAGGTATAGTTGTTTTAGTAGGAATGTTTAGTATGGTTAAGGTTAATAGTGTACAAGCACAAATGAGTGTGGAGGACATAAGTGATAAACTTATAAGGTTTCATGTTTTAGCTAATAGTGATTCTAAGGAAGACCAAGATTTGAAAATTAAAGTTAGAGATGAGGTTATAGCATATATTAATCCATATTTGGAAAATTCAAAATCAATAGATGAATCAAGAAGTATATTAAAATCAAAAGAACAAGAAGTTATAGAAATTGCTAAGAAGGTTATAAAATCTCAAGGATATGATTATGATGTTTCAATTGAACTTAAGAAGACTAATTTCCCAGTGAAAACATATGGAAATGTAACTCTTCCACAAGGAGAGTATGAAGCTTTTAGAGTATTAATAGGTGAAGCTAAAGGACAAAATTGGTGGTGTGTAATGTTTCCTCCTTTATGTTTTATTGATATGAGTAAAGGGCAAATAAGCTATGAGGAAAGTGAGAAGCAATTAAAAGAGTTTTTAGATGAAGGTGAATATAAAATGATTACACAAGAAACTGAGGCTGATAAAGAGATTAAAATAGAGTTTAAATTTTTAGATTTTTTTAAAGGTAATAAATAAAAATCTTTAAATTCACCTAAATAGTATATTATAATAATATATAGTTTACCTAATAGAAAATATTTTTATGACTATTATATAAGCTATATAAAACATGATAAATGTTATTTTTTAAAGCTAGGAATAGTATAAATACTAGCTAGAAAATAAAATTTAACTTTTGTAAATTTAAAATTTAGATAGAAAATAATCTGATTGGAAATTTACAGTTATGAAATTATTAGATAAGGTGGAGATTTTAATGATAAAAAAAGCTATGATATCTATATCAAGCATGCAGATGAATGATGAAGATCAAATAGTAGAGGTTATTACACCAGGAACTTTTGAAATTTTAGATAATTGCTTTAAAGTTTCATATGAGGAAAGTGAAATTTCAGGTATGGAAGGTACTAGCACATATATAAACATAGAAAGTGATAAAATTACCCTAGAGAGAAAAGGAACAACTGAAACTGTTATGTTGTTTGAAGATTCAGGTAGCAATGTATGTCTTTATAATACACCATATGGAATTCTTGAAATGACAACTAATACAAAAGTATTAGATATTAATATTAATGAGAATGGTGGATATGTTAAAATAGAATATAATCTAGTAGTGGTTAATCAAGATCCTATAGATACTAGTTTGAATTTAGAAATAAAGGTTATATAGCACTAGTTATATACCTTTTCTATTTTAGGTTAAAATAAATATCTTGTTAATATTAGTATATAGGTATTATAATTAAGTTACATAAACGTAGACTCGATTCAAATAGAGTTTTGACTATATTTGAGTCTAAAGCCTAAGTTATCTAGGTACGGGTGTTTTTTATCTTCTACTTATATAAGCTAGAAGTAGTATAAATGCTAGCTATCAGATAAAAGTCTTATGAAATCATATCTTTTCTTTATTCCCAGATAAACTTAAATTTTAGGAGGTGTTTGCTAGGTGCAAGCGTATGAAAAAATGACTTTAGTAGAACTAAAGGAAATTGCTAAAGAATTAGGTATAAAAAATATATCTAAGAAGAAAAAAAGTGAATTAGTTGAATTAATAGTAGAGATTAAGAATTCTAATAAAGAAGAAACAAAACAAGAGAATGAGATTGAAAAAGATGGTGTTATTTTAAGAGAAAAAATATCTCCTAGAAGACATTCTGATGCTGGTAATGAAGAAAGAAGTAGAGTTAATGATACTCAAAAGATAGAACATAAAGTAGACAATAGTGAAGATAAAAGCAATGAAGTTAAAAACAATGAAATTAAAAAAGAACAGTTTAAATCTATGGTTAATACATCAAATAGTGCAAGAGGTATTTTAGAGATATTAGAAAACAATAGTTTCGGTTTTTTAAGATGTCAAAATTACTTAACTAGTGACGATGATATATATGTTTCTCCATCACAAATAAGAAGATTTAACTTAAGAACTGGTGATGAAGTAATAGGTAAAGTAAGAGAAGCTAAAGAGGGAGAAAAGTTTAGAGCACTTTTATATGTTGAAAAAATAAATGGTGAAAGACCAGAAATGGCAATAAGAAGAAAGAGTTTTGAAATGCTTACACCTATATATCCAAATGAGAGATTAAGACTTGAAACTGACTTTAGTGGAGATTTAAGTTCAAGACTTATGGATATTGTTTGTCCTATCGGAAAAGGGCAAAGAGGGATGATAGTAGCACCACCTAAAGCAGGTAAAACAACTATGTTAAAAAGAGTTGCTCAAAATTTAACTAAAAATAATCCTAATATAACTTTAATAGTATTATTAGTTGATGAACGTCCTGAAGAAGTTACTGATATGCAAAGAAGTATTAATGGCGAGGTTATATATTCTACATTTGATGAAGAACCACAAAATCATGCTAAAGTTTCTAGAATGGTTTTAGAAAGAGCTAAAAGATTAGTTGAGCATGGTAAAGATGTAGTAATATTAATGGATTCATTAACTAGACTTTCAAGAGCTTACAATTTAACTATAACACCTACAGGTAGAACATTATCAGGAGGATTAGATCCAGGAGCATTAGTTATGCCTAAGAAGTTCTTTGGAGCGGCTAGAAATATAGAAGAGGGTGGAAGTTTAACTATCTTAGCAACAGCTTTAGTTGATACAGGAAGTAGAATGGATGATATGATATTTGAAGAGTTCAAAGGAACTGGAAATATGGAAGTTCATTTAGATAGAAAATTACAAGAAAGAAGAATTTTCCCTGCCATCGATATATATAAATCTGGAACAAGAAAAGAAAATCTTTTATTAACTGATGAAGAAAAAGAAGTTGCATTTTCAATAAGAAGAAATCTTTATAAAGAAGAGAATGTGGATAAAATAACTGAAAAATTAATTAATTTACTATCAAAGACAAGAAATAATAAAGAGTTTATGGAAACTTATAAAAAGTTAGTAAATAATGCAAATAACAATTCAGCGAATAAATAAAAAAAAGCCTCTAAGTAAAGCTACTAGCAGCTACTTAGAGGACTTTTTTTTATATAAATTTTTAAAAATATCAACAGTATTATCTATTGAATAGTTAAGAGCTAAATCTTTCATATTATTTTTTAATGAAAGTAGGCTATTTTTATCGTGTATTAAATTATCGATTATAGAATTAAGTTTTGATAAATCACGAACTCTAATAGCAGCGTTATGTTCAACTAAAAATTTTGAATTATCTGTTTCTTGTCCGGGAATTACAAATGGAATAATCATAGGTAATCCTTTATGGATACTTTCAGTCGTTGTTAGTCCACCCGGTTTAGTTATTATAAGATCCATTGAACCCATAATTTTAGAAACTTCATTTGTATATCCTAAAATATTAAAGTTCTTTTGATTTTTGTATGTATCTTCTAATGTTGTCTTTAGGTTTATATTTTTTCCGCAAATAATAGTTACCTTAATATTATTGTTATTCGTGGCAAGTTTAGCTAATACTTTTGAAATACCAGATAGACCCATGCTACCACCCATAACAAGAATATTAAAATACTCGTTTATTTCATTGTTACTAGTATTTTTTTCATAAAATACTTTACTGACAGGAATTCCAACAGGATATATTTTTTGAGCTTCTACGCCAAAAGAAATAAGTTCTGTTTTAGTAAAATCACTACCGGTAATATAAGCATCTATCATTGGACTGAAATATGTGTAATGTGGTTTAAAATCAGTAATAATAGATACTGTTGGTTTGTCGATTAAATTTTTTCTAACTAAATGACCTAATATTGATACTGCTAGAGGATGCGTACATGCTATAACATCTGGATTAGTTTCATTTACATATTCGATTGTTTTCTTTATTGGCGATTTAAGATAAAATTCGAAAAATCTATTTATTAATTTAAAGTTACTGATTTTATAAAAAAAGCCATAGATGTATGGGAAAATTTTTGCTGAAAGCTCATATCCACCAACAACTACTTCGTTAACAGCTTTACTTGTTTCAAGAAAATCGAATATTTCAACTTCGTCATATTTAGTTTTTAGAATTTCCTTCAAAGACCTAGCTGCTTGATTATGACCTTCGCCAGTCGCAGTGGTTAAAATTAAAATTTTACTCATAAATTTCACTCTTTCATTTAAATTCAATTAATATCATAACATAGAAGATTATTCGTTTAAATCTTTTTTTATGAATATTAAATATAAAAAAAAGGGAAAGAACATGTCTTCCCCACTTTTTATTATAATATTTACCATATTATTTATTAAGGTTAAATCTTTTGTTGAATTTATCAACTCTTCCACCAACGTCAACAAGTTTTTGTTTACCTGTGTAGAATGGGTGGCATTTAGCACATATATCAACTTTTAATTCTTCCTTAACTGATCCTGTTTCGAATGTATTTCCACATGCGCACTTAACCACTGCGTTTTCATGGTATTCTGGATGTATGCCTGATTTCATGATTTTCACCTCTTTAATTTCGATTTTATATGCCTTTTGAAGACAACTACTACAAAGTATAGCATGTGTATTTATAATCGTCAATAGTTTAAAAATAGTATAATTTAAGGTATAATCTAGGAAGTAAATTTTAATCATAATGATATTTTAGTTTAGAGGGAGAATTATAGAAATGAGTAAGTTATATTTTAGATATGGTGCTATGAATTCAGGTAAATCAACACATCTTATGCAAGTTGCACATAACTACGAAGAGAGAGGAATGAAAGTATTAATACTTAAACCTCTTACAGATGTTAAAGGTGGCAATAAAGTAATCTCAAGACTTGGTGTGGATAGAAATGTTGATATGTTAGTTGGCGATGATGATGATATATTAGTTAAAATGCAAGATTATTTAGTTGGAGATAAAAGACCAAATTGTATTATTGTTGATGAAGTTCAATTTTTTAAAAAACATCATATAGATGAGCTTTTCCAAATAGCTGTAGAACAAGATATACCAGTTATTTGTTATGGACTTAGAACAGACTTTTTAATGAATGGCTTTGAAGGTAGTGAAAGATTACTACTAATAGCTCATAGTATAGAAGAAATGAGAACTATTTGTACATGTGGAAATAAAGCTATATTAAATGGTAGAAAATTAAATGGTGAATATATTTTTGAAGGGGAACAGGTTGCGATAGATTTAGTCGATAATATAGAATACCAATCATTATGTGGTGCATGTTACTTTAAATATAAAAATAAAAAATAAATTTTTTATGGGGGAAAGGGAATTTAATGGGGAAAATTCAAATTGGTGGACAAGGATTATTGAATGGTGTAGCTATTAATGGAAAAAAAGGAAAAGCTGTAGCTACGAGAGAAGAAGATAATACTATAAAATTAAATTTTGAAAAAATATATAGAGTGCAGGAAGAGACTGGATTACGGGCTTTTCCTTTTTTTAGAGGTATTTTGATTATTTTTGATACAGTTAGCAGTGGTGTAGAGTCTTTAGATATTATTTCTGATCTTGTTTCAAATGATATGCTAAATTTAGGAAAAATGAAAAATAAAAAGCTTATAAATTTTTTAGCTATGATTTTAGCTTTAATACTATTTCTTTTTATTTTTTTAGCAGTTCCAGTTTTTTTTATCAATATACTTAGAAAAATATTTTCTCTTTCAGATGTTTTATTAAGTGTTTTAGAGGGAAGTATAACAATAGTAGGTCTTATTTTATACATGTATGTAATAGGATTTAATGAAGATATAGATAAAATGTTTAGATATCATGGGGCCGAACATAAAGTAATTGCCTGTTATGAAAATAATTTAAAACTTACTAAAGAAAATGTGAAAAAATCAAAGCGGTTTCATTTAAGATGTGGAAGTAACCTTATATTCATGATTATAATAAACAGTAGTCTTGTATATTTATTTTTAGGATGGGATTCAAGTTTAATAAGAATAATAATGAAAATATTATTAGTCCCAATTATTGCAGGGATATCATATGAATTAGTTAAATTTGTAGCTAATTCTAATAGTTTTTTGGCGAAAGTTATAGCATTTCCAGGATTAAAGCTACAATTATTAACTACTAGAGAACCCAAAAATGAAGAAATAGAGGTGGCATTATTGGCATTAAAGAAAGCAGAAGGAATAAGAATTGAAAGAACTATTAGAGAAATTTTAAATGAGACAAATCAAATTTTTAAAAATGTTGGAATAGACAGTTATATTTTAGATGCACAACTTCTTATGTGTTATGTTTTAGGAAAGGATAAATTATGGCTAATTACTAACGTTTTTGATAGAGTGAGTATAGAAGATGAAGAGAGATATTTAGAACTTGTTAAAAAAAGAAAAAATAAATATCCTATGGCATATATACTTGGCAGAGCGGAGTTTATGAATATAGACTTTATTGTAAAAGAAGGAGTGTTAATTCCTAGAGGAGATACAGAAATTTTAGTAGAAGAAGTTTTAAAGCATATAGATAAATATGAAAAGCTTGACATTTGCGATCTTTGTTGTGGGAGTGGAGCGATAGGGCTTACTATAGCAGAGTATAGAACTGAAACAGAAGTTGATTTATTAGATATAGAAGAGAAACCAGAAGAAGTTACTAATATTAATATTAAAAACTTTGAACTAGAGAATAGAGCTAGATTTATTCATAGTGATTTATTTAGTGGAATTGAAAATAAAAAATACGATATAATAGTTTCAAACCCTCCATATATTAAAGAGGAAGTTATAGAAACCCTTATGGATGATGTTAAAAATTATGAGCCACATATAGCACTATCAGGTGGAGAGTCAGGACTTATTTTTTATGAAAAAATTATTAATGAGGCAGTAGACCATTTAAAAGGTAAAATGATTTTAGCTTTTGAAATTGGACACGATCAAGGGACACAAGTGCAAAGTCTTATGGAAAAAAATAATTTTGAAAATGTAAAAATTATTAAAGATCTAGCAGGACTTGATAGAGTTGTAATAGGTAATCTTATAGAGATATAAGTAAATAGGAAACTTAACTTAATTTTTATTTTAGTGAAATAAATGACTTAAGTTAAGTACTGAGACTTACTTTGTAGTAAGTTGTATAATTTATGAACTTTATGTTATAATTAAAAAATATGAAAATCTATATTACGGAGTGATAGAAAATGCTTGATAGATTAAATTTTATCGAAACTAAGTATGACGAATTGTCAGTTAAAATAAGTGATCCATCAATTATGGCTAACCAAAATGAGTGGAGAAAACTTTGTAAAGAACACGCAGACCTAGAAGTAATAGTAAATAAGTATAGAGAGTATAGAGATACTTTAGAAGAATTAGACGGTAGTAAAGAAATTTTAGCAGAAGAATCAGATTCTGAAATGAGAGAAATGGTTCAAGCAGAAATTAAAGAGCTAACAGAAAAGCAAGGTATCCTTGAAAAGGAAATGCAAATATTATTACTTCCAAAAGACCCTAACGATGATAAAAACGTATTTGTAGAAATAAGAGCAGGTGCAGGTGGTGATGAAGCTGCTTTATTTGCTGCTAACTTATTCAGAATGTATACAAGATTTGCTGAGAAAAACAGATGGAGTATAGAAGTAATGAGTGCTAATGAAAATGACATTGGAGGTTTCAAAGAGGTTGTTTTCATGATTAAAGGTGATGGTGCTTATTCAAAACTTAAATATGAGAGTGGAGTACACAGAGTACAAAGAGTACCAGACACAGAAAGTTCAGGAAGAATACATACTTCAACAGCGACTGTTGCAGTTTTACCAGAAGTTGATGACGTTGAGATTCACATAGAAGATAAAGATCTTAAAATTGATGTTTTCAGAGCGTCAGGTAACGGTGGACAATGTGTAAATACAACTGATTCAGCTGTAAGAATGACTCACTTACCATCAGGGCTTGTTGTTTCATGTCAAGATGAAAAGTCACAACTTAAAAATAAAGAAAAAGCTCTTAAAGTATTAAAAGCTAGATTATTTGATATAGCTGAAAGAGAAAGACATGCAGAAATTGCAGAAGATAGAAAGAGCCAAGTTGGAACAGGAGATAGAAGTGAGAAAATAAGAACTTATAACTATCCACAAGGAAGAATAACAGATCATAGAATAAAATTAACTTTATATAAATTAGATCAGTTCTTAGCTGGAGATATTGATGAGGTTCTTAATGCATTAATTACAGAGGATCAAGCTCAAAGAATGCAGAATATGGGTAACACAGAATTCTAATTTTGAAGCCTTACATGAAAATGTAGGGCTTTGTTTTTAGGGGAAGACAGAGAGGGGAGGCATAACATATGTTTATAGATAAGGCTTTAAAGAAGCAAAAAGCATCATATAAAAGATTTAATATTTTTATGATTTTTATATTTATTCTTTTACCTTTGGTAGTTTTTGGTCTTGGAATGAACAAGATAATAGTAATCAATTTATTCTTAGTTATATTAGAGATAGCTATAGTTGCATGTTTAATTCTTATGCTAGATAGGGTATCACTAAGTTATACCTGCGAAAATAATTTATTAAGAATGAAACTAGGTGTTTTTAAAGGGTTTAAAAGAATTAGTTGCGATAAAATAAAATTAATACATACAGAAAATAAAAATGGAGATATGGATATAGTTTTAGTAACGACAACTAGAATAGGAAACAGACAATTAAGACTTGTTGGGAGAAGTTTTCTGAATAAATACCCTATGGCAGCTAAAGAATATAGGAAATTAAAAAAGCTTAATCCTGATAAAAACTATTTTTATTTAGTAATAAAAAATGGTGGATATAAAAAATATATAATGTTAGATGATATATATAGAAATAGTGTAACAGCTATATTTACTGAAGATACAATAGAAAATATTAAAATATCTAGATCACAAAAAGAGATTAATTAATTTTTTATAAAGAGTGGTGATTAAAAAGTGGAAACTAAAAAGTTTTTTATAGAAGACATAGAAAAATCGTCTAATATTTTAGATGAAGCGGCACAGATTATAAAAGATGGAGGAACCGTAGCTTTTCCAACGGAAACAGTATATGGATTAGGAGCGAATGCTTTAGATTCAGAGGCAGTTCTTAAAATTTTTGAAGCAAAAGGTAGACCTCAAGATAATCCTTTAATAATACATGTTGCAAGTAAGGATGTATCGGAGTATGCAAAAGATATACCTGATATTGCATATAAACTTATGGATGAATTTTGGCCAGGTCCATTGACTATGATTTTAAAGAAAAAAGAAATTATTCCAAATAGAACATCAGCACAGCTTGATAGTATTGGGATAAGAATGCCTAGTAGTAAAATTGCATTAGAACTCATAAAAAAAGCAGGGGTTCCTATTGCAGCTCCATCAGCAAATATCTCAGGGAGACCAAGTCCAACAGATATGCAAAGATGTATAGAAGATTTAGACGGGAAAATAGACTGTATATTAGGTGGAGAGCAAAGTGATGTTGGGGTTGAGTCAACTATAGTTGATTTAACTGTACAACCTCCTTGTATTTTAAGACCAGGTGGTATAACTTTAGAACAATTACAAAAAATTGATAATGAAATATATATAGATAAGGGCATTTTAGAGGAAAAAATTAAAGAAGGAATAAAACCTAAAGCGCCAGGAATGAAATATACACATTACTCACCAAAAGCTAAAGTTCGTTTAGTTAGAGGGGAAGAAGATAAAACACTTGAAAAAATTAGGAAAATGGTGCATAATTACAGGGATGAAGGTTTAAAAGTTGGCGTTATGGCAACTGATGAAACTAAAGATTTATACGATGCTATTGTTATAAGTTTAGGCGCAAGAAGCGATTTAAAACATATTGCTAAGTCACTTTTTGAAGCTTTAAGACAGTTTGATGATTTAGGTGTTGATATAATAATCAGCGAATCATTTGAAGAGAAAGGGCTAGGAATAGCTATTATGAATAGATTAAAAAAATCTTGTGGATTTGATATAATAGATGTATAAAACTAGTTTCTATATTTATTATCTATAATAAAGTAGATAAAAATCTTGAGTTATGCAAAATTAAAGAAGGTAAATTTGGGTTTACTCTTCTTTTTTTTATATATTTTTAAACAATTAGGAGGGATTTTACATGAAAATAGCAGTAGGTTGCGATCATGGTGGATTTGTGCTTAAGAGCGAAATCTTAGCACATTTAGAATCAAAAGGTATAGAATGTGAAGATTTCGGTACTTATAGTGAGGAATCATGTGATTATCCAGATATATCAATAAAAGTAGCAGAGGCTGTTGTCGCTAAAAATTTTGATTTTGGTATATTAGTTTGTGGTACAGGTATAGGAATATCTATAGCAGCAAACAAAGTTCCAGGTGTACGAGCAGCATTATGTGGTGATACTTTTAGTGCTAGAGCGACAAGACAACATAATAATGCTAATATTTTAGCTTTAGGTCAAAGAGTTACAGGAGTAGGACTTGCTCTTGATATAGTAGATACATTCCTTTCACATGAATTTGAAGGTGGAAGACATGAAAAAAGATTAAATAAACTTTCTGCTATAGAAGAGAAATATTCAAAATAATATATGGAATTAGGAAGATAAGAACTATTAAAGAAAAGTTATAGAACCTTATAAAACCTAAAAAATATTTATGAAGGAGGAGTTGCCAGTTTATAAAGTGATATAATACATAATACAACTTGTTTTGGTTATACTGTAAAAGTTATATAAAAGCAGGTAATAATAGATCTTTATTAAAAAGGCTATATATGTACTATGTGTTATGTGGAAATTTAAACCTTTGAACTGTCATAGTAAACCAAAGTAATATTTTATAAAATAGGACATGATAAGGGAATAATTAAATATGCTTTATAACGTTTTATGAGGTTATGGCAACACAGATTAACATGAGTAAGGTAACACAAATAGCACACCCATTAATATTACACAAACTAACAATAATAAGAGATAAAAATACAGGTGCAAAAGACTTTAGAGAACTTGTAGAAGAAGTTTCTATGCTTATGGCATATGAAGTAACAAGAGATCTTCAAATGAAAGATGTAGAGATTGAAACACCTATATGTAAATCAGTACAAAAAACTTTATCAGGTAAAAAAATGGCTATAGTTCCTATTTTAAGAGCTGGACTTGGTATGGTAGATGGTATGCTTAAATTAATACCAGCTGCTAAAGTTGGACATATTGGATTATACAGAGATGAAGAAACTTTACAACCAGTAGAATATTTCTGTAAATTACCTCAAGATATAGCAGAAAGAGATATTATTGTAGTAGACCCAATGCTTGCAACAGGCGGTTCAGCTGCTGATGCTATTGGTTTATTAAAACAAAAAGGGGCTAAAAGTATCAAACTTATGTGTTTAATCTCTTCACCAGAAGGGGTAGAAGCAATTAAAAATGCTCATCCTGATGTTGATATATTTGTTGGAGCAATAGATGAAAAGTTAAATGAACATGGATATATTGTTCCGGGTCTTGGTGATGCAGGAGATAGATTATTTGGAACTAAATAAATAAACAGATGATGATGGGGTTTATGAGAGCTCCATCATCATTTAATCTAAATTAAATTTTTAGGAGGCGTTTTGATGGATAAAATCAAAATATTAACAATATTTGGAACAAGACCGGAGGCTATAAAAATGGCACCACTTGTTAAAGAGTTAGAAAGAAGACCAGAAATTGACTCAAAAGTTTGCGTTACAGCACAGCATAGGGAAATGTTAGATCAAGTTTTAGAATTATTTGAAATAAAACCAGAATTTGATTTAGATATTATGAAAACAAGACAATCATTAACTGGAATTACAAATAGAATTCTTGAAGGGCTAGAAGAGTTATTTGCAAGTGAAAAGCCAGATATGATTTTAGTTCATGGAGATACTACAACAACTTTTTCAAGTGGACTTGCAGCTTTTTATCAACAAATAAGAGTAGGGCATGTAGAAGCAGGACTTAGAACTTTTGATAAATATTTTCCATTCCCAGAAGAAATGAATAGAAAACTTACGGGTGCTTTAGCAGATTTACATTTTGCACCAACAAATGGTTCAAAACTTAACCTTTTAAGAGAAGGAATAAATGAAGATGATATATACATAACAGGTAATACTGTTATAGATGCCATGGCTCATACAGTTGAAAAAGATTATACTTTTGAAACAGACGAATTAAATAAAATTGATTTTAAGAGTAAAAAAGTTATAATGGTTACGGCTCATAGAAGAGAAAATTGGGGAGAAGGAATAGATAATATATGTGATTCACTTGCTCAAATAGTAGATAATCATGAAGATGTAGAACTTGTTTACTTAGTTCACTTAAATCCAGTTGTTAAAGATGTTGTTCATGCAAAACTTGGAGGAAAAGATAGAGTACATTTATTATCACCATTAGATACTAAAGAGACTCATAATCTTATGAATAAGTGCTTTATGGTTATGACTGATTCAGGTGGATTACAAGAAGAAGCACCTCATTTAGGGAAACCAGTGTTAGTGCTAAGAGATGTAACAGAAAGACCAGAAGCAGTTAAAGCTGGAACTGTAAAATTAGTAGGAACAGATATAGATGTTATACTAAAAGAAGCTAATGCATTACTTACAGACAATGCATATTATGCTCAAATGAGTAAGGCTGTAAATCCATATGGTGACGGTCAAGCTTCAGAAAGAATAGTAGATGCAATACTAAAGTATTATGGAAAAAATGACAAAGAAATAAATGAATTCATAAATGAATAATAAACATATAAAATCATTCTAGATTTTCTAGAATGATTTTTTTTATTAAAAAATTAATATATATTAAAGTTTGTGTAATTTTTAACAAATATATTGAATATAAAACTATATATGGTTATAATGGAATTATATTGAATATATTCAATATTTTTAAATGGGTTAAATTTTAGGAGGCGTATATATAAAATGAGAGAGGTTGTAATTGTTAGTGCTGTAAGAACAGCTTTAGGAACTTTTGGAGGAACATTAAAGGATGTTTCAGCAGCAGATTTAGGAGCAGTAGTAATTAAAGAAGCTATAAAAAGAGCTGGAGTTGCAGGCGAGCTTGTAGATGAAGTTTTAATGGGGAATGTAATTCAAGCGGGTCTTGGACAAAATGTTGCTAGACAAGCAGCAGTTAAAGCTGGATTACCAGTAGAGGTACCTGCAATGACAATAAATAAAGTTTGTGGTTCAGGGCTTAGAACAGTATCATTAGCGGCTCAAATGATTAAAGCTGGAGATGCTGATATAATAGTTGCTGGTGGAATGGAAAATATGTCACAAGGACCTTATGTTTTAAAATCAGCAAGATATGGTCAAAGAATGGGTAATGGTCAAATGGTAGATTCTATGGTTAATGATGCATTAACAGATGCATTTGAAGGATATCATATGGGGATTACAGCTGAAAATATAGCAGAGCAATGGAATCTTACAAGAGATATGCAAGATGAATTTGCTGCAAAATCACAAAATAAGGCTGAAGAAGCTATTAAGGCTGGAAAGTTTAAAGAGGAAATAGTACCAGTTGTTATTCCTCAAAGAAAAGGTGAGCCTGTAGTATTTGATACTGATGAATTCCCAAGATTCGGAACAACAGCTGCATCTCTTGGAAAACTTAGAGCAGCATTCAAAAAAGATGGAACTGTAACAGCTGGGAATGCTTCTGGTATCAATGATGGTGCAGCAGCAGTAGTAGTTATGAGTGCTGAAAAAGCAGCAGAATTAGGGTTAAAGCCAATGGCTAAAATTTTATCATATGGGTCAAAAGGATTAGATCCATCAATAATGGGATATGGACCATTTGCGGCAACTAAAAAAGCTTTAGAAAATACAGGGTTATCTGTATCAGATATAGATTTAGTAGAAGCTAATGAAGCTTTTGCAGCTCAAAGTTTAGCTGTAGCTAGAGATTTAGAATTTGATATGGAAAAAGTAAATGTTAATGGAGGAGCAATAGCTATTGGACATCCAGTAGGAGCTTCAGGAACAAGAATACTTGTTACTTTACTTCATGAAATGGAAAAGAGAGATGCAAAGACAGGTCTTGCAACACTTTGTATAGGTGGTGGACTTGGAACAGCATTAATACTTGGAAGATAATATAGAAGTTAATTTACAATTTATTTAGATAAGAATATTAAGTTTAATAGATTGTAGCTGAAAGCCAAATGGACAAGTGAGTTCATTTGGCTTTTTTATTTTTGTGTGAATCAAAAGAAGTAAACATATAATTAAGCACAAATAAAAATAAAGTAGAATATATTTATAATATATAGTAAAATTTTTGATTACTTTTCTAAAACTTGTCCATAATTACGGATAGGAGAGTGGGGAAGTATGAAAAAAGTAATGTATATAAGTTTTTTATTTGCACTAGGTATAGTATTTCTTGGAGGAATGAAAATAGATACAAATTTATATGATGAAGTTAGGAAAAATCAAAATGATTTTACTCAAGGGTTAAAAATTCAATATGAATTAGATGAAGATGAATATCAACTTTTAAAAAATAATAAAAATTTTCAATTTTATGACGATGACTTTTATTATAAAGATAATAAAAGTACATATTCTATAGAAGTTAAATGTATTGATTATTTTTTAGAGGTTGAACTAACTAATATCAAAGATGAAATAAAAATAGAAAAATTTGAGAGTATTTTAAAAGAAAAATTAAAGGATAAAAATAACCTAAAAATCTTTACTTATGTAAAAAGTAAAGTTAGTGAAGGTCATAGTTTAGATACTTTAGAATATGTTGAAAAAATAGATAAAATAAATATAGTTAATGGTGAAACAGGAATAATTAAATTAAAAGGTGGTCAAAAGTTCAATTATTCTATTATAAACTATGGAAAGGACAACAATTATATAATTGTTGGAAGCCCTGTAATATTCATTTCGTATTAGGAATACAACGGAGGATTATTATGGAGAAAATCTTAGTTAAAAGTGGAAACAAATTAAGTGGTGAAGTTAACATTAGTTCAGCAAAAAATTCAGTGCTACCAATAATAGCAGCAGCTATATTATCAGATGAAAAAGTTATTATTCAAAACTATCCTAATCTTAGGGATGTTAGAGTTCTTATTGATGTGTTAATAGATTTAGGTTGTGAGGTTGAAGAAAATAACATAACATTAGAACTTGTAATTTCATCGAAGAATATTTCAAAATCTACAGCAGATTGCGAATTAGTGAGAAAAATGAGAGCATCTTTTTTAGTTATGGGACCAATGCTTGCAAAGTATAAAAAATTCACCTTATCATGTCCTGGTGGATGTAATATAGGCAGCAGACCTATAGATCTTCATTTGAAAGGATTTGAAGCTTTAGGTGCAAAGATTAAACAGGAGCATGGATTTATAGAGATAGATGGGACTAATCTTAGAGGAAATGAGATATATTTAGATTTTCCCTCAGTAGGAGCAACAGAAAATTTAATGATGGTTGCAACTTTATTAAAGGGACAAACTATCATTCATAATCCTGCTTTAGAGCCGGAAGTTGAAGACTTAGCTGATTTCTTAAGAAGTATGGGCGCAAAAATTTATTTTAATTATAATTCATCAATTATTATAGAGGGAGTAGATAGATTAAAAGGAACAGTTTATAGACCTATTTTTGATAGGATAGAAGCTGGTACATTTATGGTAGCAGCAGCAATTACAGGATCTAAAATTCAAATCAATGGAGTAAATAAAGAACATTTAAGCCCTGTAATTAGTAAGCTTGAAAATGTTGGATGTGATATTATTGTAGATGAAAAAAGTGAAATAGCTATAGTTGAGGGAAAAGGTTTGATAGAAAATACAGATATAAAAACTTTACCACATCCTGGATATCCAACAGATATGCAATCTCAAATGATGAGTTTGTTAAGTTTGGGAAATGGTACTAGCACTATAGAAGAAACTGTTTTTGAAAATAGATTTATGAATGTTTCAGAGCTTGTGAGAATGGGCGCGAATATAAAAATAAAAGGAAATGTGGCTATAATAAATGGAGTTGATTATTTGACTGGATGTGAAGTTAAGGCTACTGATCTACGAGCTGGAGCAGCGCTTATTTTAGCAGGGCTTGTTGCTAGAGGATATACTTTAATTACTGATATTTATCATATAGATAGAGGTTATGTAAATGTTGAAGAAAAGTTTAGAAAACTTGGAGCTGAAATTTATAGAGTTTAATTTTATCCTAAAAAAGAAGTAAATTAACATTACTTCTTTTTTTTATTATGTAATATATGAGTAGCAATGATTCATATAAATAGATAAATAAAAATTTAATGATTAATTTTTAGAATATAAAATTTATTTGTATGGAGAATAGTTATAATGAAAAATATAAAAATAGAAAGATTTATCCGAGAGTTAGGTAAAAGAATAAAGCATATATTAAGAGTTTTAGGGCGAATAGATTTACATAAAATTAGACATATATTAATAATAGTTTTGGTGATAATAATAATTTTTATGATTCCTATAATTTTTGGGAGTTTGAGTAATAGTAAGTATAAAGAAATAAATATAAAAGATACAGGAAAAGAAAGTATAACAAAAGTTGATAAACCAGGAAAAATTATAGATATAGATACTAATAGTATAAAAGTTCTTAGAACTAATGGCGAAGTGGAAAAAATAAATCTTGAAGAATATGTCACAGGGGTTGTAGGGTCAGAATTACCACTTAGTTTTGAAAAAGAAGCTATGATAGCACAAGGAATCCTAGCAAGAACGTTTGCGGTGAGTAAAATGTTAACGCCGTGTTCAAAAGCAAAAGCTAAAGGTGGAGATATATGTGACACTGTACATTGTCAAGTTTATAGCCCTATTGAAAATAGAATTGAGAGCATGGGTAAAGATGCTAATAAATTTAAAGATAAAGTAAATAATTCAGTTAAATCAACAAAGGGTGAAGTGTTAAGCTATGATGGTTTTTTAGTGAGATATCCTCAGTATTTTTCTATGAGTTCAGGAAAGACCGAAAATATAGAAGATGTTTTTAGTGTTGAGGTTCCATATCTTAGGTCAGTTTCTAGTGAGTGGGATAAAAAGTTAGAAAAATATGAGATGAAAACTAGTTATAGTTATGATAAATTTGTAGATACTATAAACTCTAATTATAAAGGGGCTAATATTACAAAGAAAAATCTTAATAAGCAAATAGAAATACTTTCTAAAACAGAAGGTGGGAGTATAAAAGAAATTAGACTTGGAAAAGTAACTATTAAAGGTACTGAGTTTCGAACTTTATTTGGAATAAGATCTGCTAATTTTGATATAAAATTAGGCGATGAAGTAGTTATAACAACAAAAGGTTATGGACATGGTGTTGGTATGAGTCAATGGGGAGCAAATTCTATGGCAAAAGAGGGAAGCAATCATAAAGAAATTTTAGCTCATTATTATACTGATGTTGCAATTAGTGATATTAAGAAAGTTAAAATAGAAATTGAATAATTCGTTTGTATAAGAAAGTGTAGATGTTTTTAAATATCTACACTTTTTTTATTTATATAGCGAAAAATGGCGAATAAAAACTTGAAAAATTTTTTGGGTGTATGTATTAAAAAGTTTTGAATAGGACAGACTACTGAATGGAGGTGTTGACATGGAGAAAATTAAAATATTTTTAAAGAAACATGGTTTTTACGTTATCTTATCTGTGTGTTTAATCGTTTTAGGAGTAGTTGCATTTGCAACCGGTGGAAATAGGGCTGAGGATCAGAAAAAACCTATAGCTACAAATACAGAGCAAACTAAACCTACAGAAAATAAGGTAATTAGTGATGCTGAATTAGTTGATAAAAATAAAAAGGAAGAGCAAAAGCCTACGAACAATAAAGGTACTTCTAGTACAGCAGTTAAGGATGATAGTGTAGCAACTAATGCAAAACCTAAAGCAGAAATTATAAATCCAGTTAAAAGTGGACTTGTAACAAGAAAGATGAATCTTGTTGGTGAAATTGATTCAGAAGGAAAATCATCTGTAGTTCATCTAGGAATAGATATTGAAGTTACTAAAGGAGCAGAAGTTCTTGCAGTAGCAGATGGAGAAGTTTTAGAAGCAGAAAATGGACCATCTAAAGAAGGAAACTACGTAAAAGTGAAACATGACAATGGAATTATAGCTTTATATGGAAATTTAGATTCAAAACTAAGTGTAAAAGTTGGAGATAAAGTAAAGCAGGGAAGTACTCTTGGAAAAGTAGGAAACTCTATTAAACAAAATCCAAAGAGCAGAGTATCTAAAGAATATTTATTATTCCACATAGAAAAAGATAATGAAGCAGTAGATCCATTGAAAGTTTTTAAAGAGTTAAAAGTTAAATAAAAAAAAAGGCCAGCTACGCTTTTAGCCTAGCTGGCTAATACTTAATAATTTTGAGGAGGATATTTAAGAAGTGAAAGACTATATAGAAGAAAGAGTATTAGAGGTTGCTAAATATATTATTAAATCAAAAGCAACTATAAGAAGAACAGCAAAGGTATTTGGAGTTAGTAAAAGTACTATCCATAAAGATATGACTGAAAGACTTCCTAAAATTAATCCAAGCATAGCTGATAAAGCTAAATTTATCTTAGATGTTAATAAAGCTGAACGTCATATAAGAGGCGGGAAAGCAACTAAATTAAAATATAAAATAGTTGATGGAAAGTTGTTATAAGTATATAATGGATTTAAATGGATAATTTGTAAAAAATAACAGAAAAATAAGTTTATTTGAAAAAGTGGGGAGTGTTTTAGAGGATATGTGGTTTTTTGGTAGAGCGAATGATATGGGAATAGATTTAGGAACAGCAACTGTTTTAGTGCATATTAAAGGCAAGGGTGTAGTGTTACAAGAACCTTCAGTTGTTGCTGTTGATAAAGAGAGAAATAGGGTACTAGCTGTAGGAGAAGAAGCAAGGCAAATGATAGGTAGAACTCCTGGTAATATTGTTGCAATAAGACCTTTAAGAAATGGAGTAATTTCTGATTATGATGTTACTGAGAAAATGCTACAGTATTTTATAAAAAAGGGTAGTGGGAAACATAGAGTAAGTGCACCAAAAGTTATAGTATGTATACCTTCACAAGCTACAGAAGTAGAAAAAAGAGCTGTTATGGACGCAGCAAGAAATTCTGGTGCAAGAACAGTTAGTTTAGTTGAAGAACCTTTAGCAGCAGCTATAGGAGCTGGGATAGATATATCTGAGCCTAATGGAAGAATGGTTGTTGATATAGGGGGAGGAACTTGTGATATAGCAGTTATTTCATTAGGTGGAATAGTTGTAAGATCATCATTAAAAGTTGCTGGAGATACGTTTGATGAGGCTATAATAAAATACATAAGAAATAATTTTAAATTAATGGTAGGCGAAAGAACTGCCGAAGAACTTAAGATAAAGATAGGGTCAGCTCTTAAAGGCGCAAGAAATGAGAGACTAGCTATAAAGGGAAGAAATTTAGTTACAGGCTTGCCAGATGAGGTTATGATATCATCTGAACAAGTACGAGAAGCAGTAGAAGATTGCGTTAGAGCAATAGCAGAAAACTTACATTCTGTATTAGAAAAAACACCTCCTGAATTAGCAGCTGATATAATGGATGCTGGTATAATAATGACTGGTGGTGGAGCGTTATTATATGGACTTGATCAGTATTTAGAAGCGGCAACAGGAGTAACTGTAAGAGTAGCAGATGATGCAGTAAGATGTGTAGCGAAAGGCACAGGAAGAATCTTAGATGCCTTTTCTAAAATGGATATGGATGAAGATGAAGTTAAGATAGTTAAATAAAAATAGATTATATATAGAATATATTTTATTTAAGTATTTATAATATTAAGTGCCTGTATCATAGGAGTTTACTTCCTAATTGATACAGGCCTTTGTATTTTTCTTTACTAGTTTAATATTTAAATTATTAAAAGTTACATTATAAAACATAAAATAAAAATTTGATATTATAATATAATTTCTTTTTACTCAAAAGGAAGCAAAGCGTATGCTGTTAAAAGTGAATAAGTAATAACTTTAGCCATTTCCATGATGAAATGAAGCCTAATAACCCTATTAGAAAATGCGCAAGTTATATTGGCGGAATCAATAATTCCTACTATAGAGATATCTCCAATAATAGGCAATATCTTTCCAACTCCTTTTCCAGGTTTTAACCCTTCAGGACGAATTTGAATTTCTCCTATTGCTTTAGAATTGCCTATACAAGCATCTATAGCGATTATTTTAGAAGTCGGATGTATTTTTCTTATTTTAGCTATTTCAGTTTCTAGGTTTAATGCATGAATAGGACTTTCTAAAGTTCCATATACAGGGAGAGGAAAGTTTTTTTCAAGTAATAAAGATCCTGTTAATGGTCCAAGTGAATCACCAATACATTTATCAGTTCCTATACAAACAATAATAGCATTTTCTAGTTGATCCTTTAGACAATTAGCAAGTTTATAATAGCTAAGAGTAGCTTGATAGTGAGTTTTAATTTTATTCAAAGCAACACATCCCTATATTAATAATAGTTAATAATTTGTATATTTGTATAGTATTTTGGCTAGGATTAATTTTAAGAGGTGATATATTATATGAATAAAAAATATTTATCGGTACTAATTATTATTGCAACTATTATTCTTAGTGGCTTTATGATTTTTAGAAATAAAACAAATACAGAAGATGGGCTTATACAGGTTAAGAATAAAGACCTTAGTAATACTAAAGAAATATTAAGTGAGAAAGATAAAATTACGGATGTTGATTTAGAGGAATTGTTAAATATCATAGAAATGTCAAAAGAAAAATTAGAAAAATCTAAAGCTCAGAGCAATGAGGATGAATTAAAAACTCAGGTAGAGACTACAAATACAGATGAAGTAACAGATGAAGAAAAAGTGAAAAATCCTACTATAAGTGAAGAGCAAATGATTGAATATGAAAAAACAACAGAAAATACTATAAATGAAACTGTTCAAGTTTTTAAAGTTGATAAAACTACAATTGTCGAAAAACTATCATTTGATGAAAAACTTCTTCTTTTAAACTTAACAAAAGAACTATCAATGAATGATTACGCAACTATAATTAAAAGTATAAAGAATAAAGGTGAATTAGAATGCGTAAGAGAGGTTAATCGAATTTTAGAATCACGTTTAAATGACAAGAGTTATGAAAGTGTTAAAAAGGTGGTAGAGCCATATATAAATATGGAAGTTTTAGAATAATAAAAATATTATAATTATACATAAAATAAAGTATTTTAAAGAAATATAAAGAAATATAATTATAATTTTATAATTTAGACTATTTTGGATTTGAAATAACTAAACAGAAGATATATACTAACTATTGTCGGTTAGCGATGTTACTAAACGATAACAAGCGAAATAAATATTGCTGATATGGCTCAATTGGCAGAGCAGCTGATTTGTAATCAGCAGGTTATCGGTTCAAGTCCGATTATCAGCTCCAAATAGGGTGGGGTTCCCGAGTGGCCAAAGGGAACAGACTGTAAATCTGTCGTCGTATGACTTCGAAGGTTCGAATCCTTCTCCCACCACCATTTTGTAAGGTCGCATAGCTCAGCTGGGAGAGCACCTGCCTTACAAGCAGGGGGTCACAGGTTCGAGCCCTGTTGCGACCACCATTTAAAAAATAAATATTGCTGATATGGCTCAATTGGCAGAGCAGCTGATTTGTAATCAGCAGGTTATCGGTTCAAGTCCGATTATCAGCTCCAAATGAGGTGGGGTTCCCGAGTGGCCAAAGGGAACAGACTGTAAATCTGTCGTCGTATGACTTCGAAGGTTCGAATCCTTCTCCCACCACCATTTTTAAATTTAATATAATAAGCATTATGCTGATATGGCTCAATTGGCAGAGCAGCTGATTTGTAATCAGCAGGTTATCGGTTCAAGTCCGATTATCAGCTCCATGAGGTGGGGTTCCCGAGTGGCCAAAGGGAACAGACTGTAAATCTGTCGTCGTATGACTTCGAAGGTTCGAATCCTTCTCCCACCACCACAGTAGACACTATTTAAGTGTCTACTATTTTTTAAGCTTTTTATATTATAAACTTATAAATTAGACAATTGAAAAGTGAGACTCTTATCAAGAGAGGTGGAGGGAGAGGGCCCGATGAAACCCGGCAACCAGTTTTTGAAGAAAAACTAAGGTGCCAATTCCTGCAAGTTTTTACTTGCGAGATAAGAGGAGCTTAATATATTTATAGATATTGAGTCTCTTCTTAGGAAGAGGCTTATTTTTTTAATTATAAATATATCAAAATATAGATAAACATAGAGAGGAGGTAGTTATTTAACATATATTGTTAAGTAACGAATAATTATGAGAAGATTATTTACATCAGAATCAGTAACAGAAGGACATCCAGATAAAATATGTGACCAAATTTCAGACTCAGTTTTAGACGCTATTATGGCAAAAGATCCAGAGGCTAGAGTAGCTTGTGAAACTGCTGTAACAACAGGACTAGTAGTAGTTATGGGAGAAATAACAACAAACTGCTATGTTGATATTCCTAAAGTAGTTAGAGAAACTATCAGAGAAATCGGATATGATAGAGCTAAATACGGATTTGACTGTGATACATGTGCTGTAATGACAACAATAGACGAGCAGTCAAGAGACATCGCTATGGGTGTTGATGAAGCTTTAGAATCAAGAGAAGGACAAAAAGATGATGTTGAAGCAGTAGGTGCTGGAGATCAAGGAATGATGTTCGGATTTGCTACTAATGAAACAGAAGAATTTATGCCAGCTCCAATAGCTATGGCTCACAGATTATCAAGAAGATTATCAGAGGTTAGAAAAAATGGAACACTTTCATATTTAAGACCAGATGGTAAAACTCAAGTTACAGTTGAGTATGAAAATGATAAACCAGTTAGAATAGATACAATAGTTATATCAACACAACATGGTGAAGATGTTAGCTTAGAACAAATTAAAGAAGATTTAATGGAACATGTAATAAAAGCTGTTATGCCAGCTGAATTATTAGATGAAAATACAAGATATTTCATCAACCCAACAGGAAGATTTGTTATCGGAGGTCCTCAAGGAGATGCTGGACTTACAGGTAGAAAAATCATAGTTGACACATACGGTGGATACGGAAGACACGGTGGTGGAGCTTTCTCAGGTAAAGATTCAACTAAAGTTGACAGATCAGCAGCTTATGCAGCTAGATGGGTAGCTAAAAACTTAGTTGCTGCAGGTGTTGCTGATAAAGCTGAAATACAAGTAGCATATGCTATAGGTGTTGCTAAACCAGTTTCAATAGTTGTAGATACATTTGGAACAGGAAAAGTTGAAGATGCTAAAATAGTTGAAATAATCAATAAAGTGTTTGATTTAAGACCAGGAGCAATCATCAATGAGTTAAACTTAAGAAGACCAATATACAAGCAAACAGCTGCTTATGGACACTTTGGTAGAACTGATGTTGAACTTCCTTGGGAGCAATTAACAAAAGTTGACGAAATCAAAAAATATCTTTAATTAGAATAAAAAAAATCAGTAGTTTAAAACTACTGATTTTTTTTGGTTTTAATTAATTTTCATGAACTAAGTTTCCATTTACAAAGACAGATTTGATTCTAATTTCTTCGTCAAATAATAGTAAATCAGCATCAAATCCTTCTGCGATTTGCCCTTTTCTATCTTCAACTTTACAGTGTCTAGCTGGATTATAAGAAGCCATTTTAACAACTTCATATAAAGGATATTTTGTATTTTGATAAATGTTTCTAACTGCATTATCAAGTGTAAGAACAGAACCAGCTAATGCTCCGTTAAGAAGTCTAGCAGCACCATCAGCAACTATAACATCTTGCCCACCAAGACTATATTTACCATCTGGCATACAGCAAGCCATCATAGCATCTGTTACTAATAATGTTTTATCTGTACCTTTATTTTTGTAGGCAACTCTAAGACTTGGATATGCTATATGAATTCCATCAGAAATTGTTTCAGTTGTTATATCTGAATCAAATACAGCTCCAACAACTCCTGGTGCTCTATGTGTGAATCCTGACATAGCATTGAATAAATGAGTTGCGTGTGAACAACCACATCTAATTCCTTCCATAGCTTCTTCATAAGTAGCTTTAGTGTGTCCCATTGAAGCTACAATATTTTTACTTGCAAGATATTCTATAAGTTCTTTTGAACCTTCAACTTCTGGAGCAAGTGTTAGAGATACAACAGCATCTTCATAATCACCAACTATTTTTTTGAAGTTTTCAACTGATGGGTTTAAAACGTAATTAGGATTTTGAGCACCTATAGCTTTTTCGCTTATGAAAGGTCCTTCAAGATGAGCACCTAATACGTTTGCTCCTTCAGTACCATTTTCTTTTGTATATTTGATTGCTTTCATAGATTTAACTATATCTTCAGCACCCATAGTCATAGTTGTAGGTGTGAATGATGTAGTACCTCTAGTAACAATTACTTTCGCTATTGCATTTATTGCTTCGATAGTTCCGTCCATAGTGTCATGGCCACCAGCACCATGGATATGAACATCAATAAATCCAGGTGCAAGATAAAGACCTTTTGCATCTATAACTTTATCAGAAGTTAAATTTTCTGGATTTATTTTTTTTATTTTACCGTTTTCTATTAAAACATTACCTTCTTCTATTCTATCTAAATAGACAATTTTACAATTTTTTATTAACATAAAAAAACCCTCCTTACTCTGCTAAATATATATTAATTCATTTCAATAATAGAAGTCAATTGATAACCTTGATATAAATCATTTGAAAAGGTTAAATATGATATAATTATAGTAAGATAATTTATTTTTAGGAGTCAAAAATGGAAGAATTAAAAGGTATTGTTGAGAGTATAGTATTTAAGAGTGAGGATACAGGATATACAGTTATAAGATTTAGAGTAGGCACAGAAGTTCATACAGTTGTTGGAAACTTCATGAATATTAAGGAAGGGCAGACTTTAAAATTATTAGGAACTTGGATATCACATCAAACCTTTGGGCGACAATTTAAGATAGAAGAGCTAGAAGAAATACTACCAACATCAAAAGAAGGAATAGAAAGGTATTTATCATCAGGAGTTATACATGGAATAGGGCCTGTAACAGCTAAGAAAATTATTTCTAAATTTGGAGAGAAAACATTAGAAGTTTTGGATAATAATATAGAGTCATTGAAATTAGTTGAGGGAATAGGAAAAAAGAAATTAGAAATTATAATAGAGTCTTATAATGAGCAAAAAGAACTTAAAAATATATCAATATTTTTTCAAGAGCATGGGATAAGTATGAATCAAACCCTTAAAATATATAAAAAATATGGGAATATGACTATTGATATAGTAAAAGATAACCCATATATTTTATGTGATGAAATTTCAGGGATTGGATTTAAAACTGCTGATAAAATTGCAAGGTCGATAGGAATAGATGAAAAGTCAAGTTTTAGAGTACAAAGTGCAATTAGATATGTAATTAATAATTTTTGTGCTCTTGGGAATACATATATGCCTAAAGAAGAATTAATTAAAAATCTTATAGAAAATTTAGGATTAGAAAAAGAAATAATAGAAGAAAATATAATTAATGCAGGTTTAGATAATAAGGTAAGAATAGAAATGCTTGAAAATCATGAAGGAGTTTTTACTATACCGTACTATTATAGTGAACTAGGCGTAACTAATAAAATCTTAACTTTAGCTATAGCTAATTTTCAAAATATTAATGTTGATATAGAAGACCTTATAGTGAGATTTGAATGTGACAATGGAATAACTTTTGCTCCATCTCAAAGAGAGGCTATCTTAGGTGCGTTTATCAATGGGTTAGAAATAATAACAGGAGGACCAGGAACTGGGAAAACTACAATTATAAAAGCTATTATTGATATATTTGAACAATGTAAAAAGAAGGTTGTTTTAGCAGCACCAACAGGTAGAGCAGCTAAAAGAATGTCTGAGTCTACAGGACGAGAAGCAAAAACTATACATAGATTATTAGATATGGTAGTGACTGATGATGAGGAAGAAAAAGTATTTCAAAAATTTGATTCAGAACCTATAGATGCTGATGTTGTTATAGTAGATGAGGCATCTATGATAGATGTAGCATTGATGAATAATTTACTTAAGGCAATAAAAGTTGGAACGAGATTAATAATTGTTGGAGATATAGACCAGTTACCATCTGTTGGACCAGGAAATGTTTTGAGCGATTTAATAGATAGTGAATTTACGAAGGTTGTAAGACTTGGAGAAATCTTTAGACAGGGTAAAGAAAGTATGATAGTAGTAAATGCCCATAGAATTAATAAAGGAGAAATGCCACTTTTAAATGAAAAGGGGAAAGATTTTTTCTTTGTTAAAGAAGAAGTTCAAGATAGAATGTTAAATACTATAGTAGATTTAATTAATAGAAGGTTGCCAAGTTTTAATAAATCTTGGGATAAATACAAAGACATTCAAATATTAGCTCCAATGAAAAAAGGAAATATTGGAGTAATAAATTTAAATCAAAAATTACAAGCAGCACTTAATGAAAAAAAATCTTATAAAAATGAGAAGACTTTTAGGGATATTATTTTTAGAGAAGGCGACAAGGTGATGCAAATTAAAAATAATTATACACTAAAATGGACTAGAGTTAATGGTATTGGAGAGCGTGAAGGTGAAGGTGTATACAACGGAGATATGGGGTTTATAGAGTCAATAGATAATGATGCTAAAACTATAGCTGTTGTTTTTGACGATGAACGCCGAGTTGTTTATGATTTTATGTTTTTAGATGAGCTAGAACATGCATATGCAATTACTATTCATAAAAGTCAGGGAAGTGAGTTCCCTGTTGTTATTATTCCAGTTTATATGGGACCACCATTTCTTATGAATAGAAATTTAATATATACTGCTATAACTAGAGCTAGACAGTTAGTTGTTGTAGTTGGTATTCCAAGAGCTTTAAAATTTATGGTTGATAATACAGATAGTATGAAAAGATATTCTTCTCTAAAATGGAGAATACAAGAAATTATAAAGAATGATGCGTTTGAAAGTATGGTAGATAAAAGCTAGAGAGAGTGATTAATCATTATGGAGGAAAGTATGCGAAAAGATAGTTATTATAAAGGTTTTGAAGCTGGTAGCATAGGGATAAAGGAAGCTCTTAGCTATGAGGAAAAGATTATAAATATAATAGCAGAACCTTACAAAAGTAAAGACCTTATAGAAAGCATAATTGAATCAAACAGAGATAGTGAAATTTTATATTTAAGTTCAAAAAAAAATGATGTAATGAAAAAATATAATATAGAGAGGCTAGTTTTTGATGAATTTAGAAATGAAGAATCTTATTACGATATTATTATTGTTGATGATTTAAGTTTTTTTTCAAAAAATACTAAAGCTGAGATAACTGAGTATGTAGCATTATTATATAAATTTTCTAAAAAAATACTTATATTTAGCATAGAGATAATAATAAATAATACATTAAATATTTATGTTTCAACGCAAGATAAAGAAACACATTTTAAAGAGCCAAGATCAATTGTAACAAGATTTGATTTAAGAAAGAAAATACCTGATATATTTTATAGATATCTAGAATGGTTTTATAGCAAAGGTGAAAATACTGTTATATATGTTTCAAAAGAACAGGTTTTAGGTATTTACCATAAATTTAAAGAGTTTGAAACTATCTTAAATCATGTGGAAATAAGTATTTATGATGGAAAAAGTGAAGAGTTTTACAAAAGATTAAACAATAATAAAAGCAGTATTATTATACACAATAATATACAGGAAATTATTGATACTTTTGAAAATGCTAATTTGATTATATATAGCGATCAAAAAAAGTTTTTTAATTATAAAGAAATAGTATTTTTATGTGGTCGATATTCTGTATTAAAAGAAAAGAAAGAGTTAATACTTCTAAGTAGAAAAGAAAGTGATAATATAGATAAAGCAAAAAAAATTGCTAGAATATATAATATGATTCCTTGGAGGTATTAAAATTTTAAAATACATTTGGAAATGCTTCATAGATGTTGTATATCCTACAACCAATAAATGTTTGATTTGTACAATAGAAACTGATAGTGGAGTTATATGCGCAAATTGCTACAACAAAAAGGGTGAGATAAAAAATGAATATAAATTTAATGGTATAACGATATATAGCAGTAGGTATTATTCATCAGAATTTCGAAAATTACTATATGAATATAAAGTAAAAAGAAATTTTGAGGTTGGAGAATATTTTATCGAGCTTTTAAATCGTAAAATTATAGCACAAAATTTAAAGTTTGATTTTATTACGTTTATCCCTAGTAACAATGCAACTAATAAAAAAAGAGGTTTTGATAATGGAAAGTATTTAGCTGATGGAATAGGTAAATATTTTGATATTAGAGTATTGAATATATTAAAGAAGCGTGAATTAGTAAAAGAACAAAAATATCTTAATGCTAATGAACGAGAAAAAAATATGTTAGATGCTTTTAGTATATCTAAGTTGAAATTTGATATAGATGGAAAAACGATTTTAATAGTTGATGATATTGTAACAACAGGTGCAACATTAAAGATTTGTGGTGAAATGATAGTTGAGAAATATAATGTAAATATAATTTACTTGACTGTTTTAAAAAGTAGTATATAATAGTATTTGGTGCTAGGTCTGTGATTGAAAGTCGATGCCAGTTGCAGGCAAAACGATCCACGTAAGCTAAACAAAGTTTTAGTGAGCATGGTGCAGCTTAGAAGTAAGTCCTGCCGAGAAAATCGAGAGGGTTAGTAGTGAGAGGTTGAATCCGGGTAGCGAAAGCTCCAGCAGGCGAGTGTGGGGTCAAAGATCAGGTCAGCTAGCATCTTTTAAACTATTAGATTAATTCTAATAGTATTTTTTTTATATAATACCCTACATTTTACTATACTATTAAAAGGTTTACATGTCAATATTCAAAAATATGTAAAAAAAACAGGGATTTGAAGAAAAACGATTGAAAAATTAAAAATTTGCTTAATCAATCTATTTTTTTGGACATTGTAAGCTAATATAGTTAATAGTAAAATTAAAGACATAAATAACAATTAAATTAGTTAATTAATTTAACTGTTCGTTGAAAGGGGCTGAGCGTATGAAGGTAAAAATTCATGCTAGAAATATCAAATTAACAGAAGCTTTAAAAGAGACTGTAGAGAAAAAAGTTTTAAAACTTGAAAAATATTTTATAGAGGATGTAGAAGCAAAGGCAACTTTAAGTGTTCAGAAAAATCGACATATCGTTGAAGTTCTAATTCCGTTTAATGGAATTTGTATAAGAGCAGAAGAATCAACAGATGATATGTATAAATCAATAGATTTAGTAGAAGAAAAATTAGAAAGACAAATAGTTAAATATAAAACTAGATTAAAAAGAGATGAATATAGTTCAGTAAGATATCCAGCAGTAGATCATGAGCCAGAAGTTCAAGAAGAAGAAAGCAAAATTGTAAAGGTTAAAAGATTTGACCTTAAACCAATGGATGCAGAAGAAGCTGTGTTACAAATGGAACTAATAGGACATAATTTCTTTGTATACAAAGACGGCGAAACAAATGAAACTAGAGTAGTATACAAAAGAAAAGATGGTCATTACGGACTTATTGAGCCAGAAGATGAAAATTAAGCTTTGAAATATAAAAAAGTAGCGGTAAAATTACTGCTACTTTTTCTATTTAATATTTATTAATTTTAGCTTGTAAGATTTTTATTAAAGTGGTATATTGTAGAAAAATAGACAAGTTCGTATATGCTCAAAATATGGTTTGAGTGTTTCTACAGGGAGCCAAAATCCTAACTACGAATATATAGGTTTTACTATATGTTCCTTTTAGAACTCGGATTTGATAAATATCAGGAGGCAACATATGAAAATATTAAAAGATAAAATATTAAATGATGGAATAGTTAGAGAAGGAAATATTTTAAAAGTAGATAGTTTTTTAAATCATCAAATGGACATAAAACTATTTAATGAAATTGGAAAAGAATTCAAAAGAAGATTTGAAGGTGAAAAGATTGATAAAATTCTAACAATAGAAGCATCTGGTATAGGTATAGCTGCAATTGTATCACAGTATTTTGATTTTGCACCTGTAGTTTTTGCTAAAAAAACAGAGAGTTTAAATTTAGATAGTGATTTGTATGAGGCTAAAGTACATTCATTTACTAAGAAAAAAACTTATAGTGTTAGAGTTGGGAAAAGATTTTTAAATGAAGGTGAAAACATATTAATAATTGATGATTTTCTAGCTATGGGATGTGCTGCAAAAGGTCTTATGGAAATTGTGAAGCAATCAAAAACAAATCTTATAGGAATTGGTATTGTAATAGAAAAAGGATTCCAAGAGGGAAGAGAAGTTCTTGAAGGCTTAGGTGCAAGAGTAGAATCTCTTGCAATTATAGAGAACTTTGATGATGGGAATATAAATTTTAAATAATAATTTATAAGTTCTTAGGTAGCCCTAAGAACTTTTTTTAGAAATATTATTAAGTTAAAAACTCTAATTTCAATTGATAATAATATATAAAATAATATTTCTAGTGAATAAATATTATTAATTAAATGAAAAATATTATAAACAAAAGATTTAAAAATTACCTAAATAAAGAAGTTTAATTGAAAATATACTTACATAAGTGTTATAATTAACAATAAATATAAACGAGAATTGAGGAGAATGATAATGGGTTTTTTTGAAAAGATATTTGGGAATTATAGTGATAGACAAGTTAAAAAAATAATTCCTGTAGTAGATAAAATAGATGCTTTAATTCCAGAAATGGAAAAGTTATCAGAAGAAGAACTAAAAGGTAAAACTCAAGAATTTAGAAATAGACTTGCAAATGGCGAAACTTTAGATGACTTATTAGCAGAAGCTTTTGCTGTTGTTAGAGAAGCGTCAAGAAGAAAATTAGGAATGCAACATTATAGAGAGCAAATGATTGGTGGAATAGTACTTCATCAAGGAAGAATAGCAGAAATGAAAACAGGGGAAGGTAAAACTCTTGTTGCTACAGCACCTGTATACTTAAATGCATTAACAGGAAAAGGGGTTCATGTTATTACAGTAAATGACTATCTTGCAGCGAGAGATAGAGAATTAATGGCAACTGTGTATGAATATCTAGGTCTTACAACAGGTGTTATAGTTCACGGACTTAATAATGAGCAAAGAAGAGATGCATATAATGCGGACATAACATATGGAACAAATAACGAATTTGGATTTGACTATTTAAGGGATAACATGGTTATTTACAAAGAAGAAAGAGTTCAAAGAAAGCTTAATTACTGCGTTGTCGATGAGGTTGACTCAATACTTATAGATGAAGCTAGAACACCACTTATTATTTCAGGACAAGGAGATAAATCAACTGATTTTTATAAAATAGCTGATTTCTTCGTAAAAAGATTAAAAGTTGAAGATCATTTTACTGTAGATGAGAAGGCACATGCAGTTATGTTAACAGATGAAGGGGTAGAAGAGGCAGAAAAAGCATTTAATGTAGAAAACTATGCAGATTCTGAAAATATGCAATTACAACATTATATAACACAAGCGTTAAAAGCTAATAACCTTATGAAATTAGATAAGGATTATATGGTTAAGGGTGAAGAAATTATAATTGTTGATGAATTTACAGGAAGATTAATGGAAGGAAGAAGATACTCAGATGGTTTACACCAAGCTATAGAAGCTAAAGAAGGCGTAAAAATTAAAAGAGAATCTAAAACACTTGCTACAATTACATTCCAAAATTACTTTAGAATGTATGAAAAACTTTCAGGGATGACTGGTACAGCATTAACAGAAGAAAATGAGTTTAGAGATATCTATAACTTAGATGTTGTTGTTATACCTACTCATAGACCAATACAAAGAATAGATCAAAAAGACTTAGTTTATAAGAGCCAAAAAGGTAAATATTTAGCTATAGTTGAAGATATCATAGAAACTAATAAGAAGGGGCAACCTGTTCTTGTTGGTACAACAAGTATAGAAAAATCAGAAGTAATATCTCATCTATTAAAGAAAAGAGGTATTCAACATAAGGTTCTTAATGCTAAGTATCATGAACAAGAGGCGGAAATAGTTTCTAAAGCAGGGGAATATGGTACTATTACTATTGCTACTAATATGGCAGGTAGAGGTACTGATATTAAACTTGGAGATGGTGTTAAAGAGGCTGGTGGTCTTAAGATTATTGGTACTGAAAGACATGAATCTCGAAGAATAGATAACCAGCTTAGAGGACGTTCAGGAAGACAAGGAGATCCAGGAGAATCAAGATTTTATGTGTCATTAGAAGATGATTTAATGAGATTATTTGGATCTGATAAGGTTATAGCTATTGCTGATAAACTAGGTCTTGAAGATGATGAAGCGATAGAAAATGGTATGGTTACTAAAACTATAGAAAATGCACAGAAAAAAGTAGAAGGTAATAACTTTGATATAAGAAAGAGTCTTTTAGGATACGATGATGTTATAAATAAACAAAGAGAAATTATTTATAGACAAAGAACTGAGGTTCTTGAAGGAGAAGATCTAAAGGCATCTATATCTAGTATGATTGAATCTATAGTTTCAGATGCAATAGCGCTTCATATTAATGATGACGATGAAGATGAGAGAGAAGCTTCATCAAAATTACTTCTTAACTATTTAGAAGACTTATTCTTACCAGTTGGGACATATACTCCAAATGAAATTTCTAGTAAAGATACAGAAGAGTTGCAAGAAATTTTAGTAGATAAAGCAAATGAATTATATAGCCAAAAAGAAGAGTCAATTGGTTCAGATCAAATGAGAGAAATAGAAAGAGTTATCTTACTTAAAATTGTTGATACAAAATGGATGGACCATATAGATAATATGGATCACTTAAAACAGGGAATAGGACTTATGGCTTATAAGCAACAAGATCCAGTTCAAGCTTATCAACAACAAGGTAGTGATATGTTTGAAGAAATGGTAGATAGTATACAAAAAGATACTGTTAAGTACTTATACCATGTAAGAATACAATCAGAAGCACCACAAAGAGAACAAACATTTAAAGAAACAGCAGCTACACATGGTTCAGATGATAAACCTGCTAAAAAAGAACCTTTAAAATCAGATAAGGTTGCAGGAAGAAATGATGCATGTCCTTGTGGAAGTGGTAAAAAATACAAAAACTGCTGTGGAAGAGAAGTAGTATAATTAGTATTTAAAATATCTATTAAGCAAAAAAAGTTAAGAAAACTTATTGGAATGATTTTTCAATAAGTTTTTTTTTGCTATTTTAATACTTCAAGGAGTACTTTAGCCTAATATTATATTAATAAAAATTATGGAATTTCTTAATAGATAAGTTATTTAATATATAAATAGTTATAAATTTTATATACTTTAAGTTTGCTAAAATAAAAAAACTATGAATTAATTAGATATAACTGGTAAAAAAAGACCTAAAATCACCTAATTAAGTATAAATCAATAATTTGCCCTTAAAATCAAGGAAATAAGCTTTGAGATAAGATAAAAAAAATACTAATCTTGTTGTGGGGAGAATAATTATTGTTTTAACTCAATTATACTAATTGAGGTGATAGGAAATGGAATCAAAAGAAATGATTATGGATTTACTTCTAGATTACATAGAAAAAAATCCTGTAAAAAACATAGGGAAAATAATAAACATAGCTAAAAAAGTTGCTACAAGTGACTACGACAAAAAAGGGATTCAGATGTTAGAAAGGTTCTATAATGATATACCATCAGTAAAAGAACTTTTAGCTAGAGTAGGAGATGAAATAGACCCAGAAATAACAAGAACTTTCTTTAGAAACTTCGTTGTTAAAGCAATCTGGGAAGGTGGAGAAAAAAGAGATGAGTTCTATTCAAGAACTGGAGGACACATTCCTTTTGCACTTTTAATAAGTCCATCTATGAAATGTAACTTAAGATGTGTTGGATGTTATGCAAATGATTGGGATAAATGCAAACAACTTACATATGAAGAGGTTGATAGCGTAGTTGGTCAAGCAAGAGATTTAGGAACACACTTTATGTTCGTTTTAGGTGGAGAGCCTTATTTTGTGGACTTTATGTGGAAAATATATGAAAAATATCCAGATGTAGAGTTCCTTACATTCTCAAATGGTACTTTATTTAATGAAGAAACAGCAGAGAAAATATTAAAGCTTAAAAACGTTGTTCCAATGTTCTCACTTGAAGGATACGAAAAAGAAACAGATTCAAGAAGAGGCGAAGGTGTATACCAAAAAGTTATGGATGGTATGGATATGCTTAAATCTAAGAGAATACCATTTGGTGTATCTTCAGCAACAGGATCACCTAATATTGATACAGTAATATCAGAAGAATTTGTTGATATGTGTATAAATAAAGGTTCATTCATAAGTTGGTACTTCATGTTTATGCCAATAGGTTCAAAACCTGATACATCACTTATGCTTAATCCAGAACAAAGATTAAGACTTGGTGCTAGAACACAAGAGATAAGACATACTAAACCATATGCAACAGTAGACTTCTTCAATGATTCACCATATGTTGGTGGTTGTATAGCAGGTTCATATTACTGCCATGTTACAGCTTCAGGAGATGTAGAGCCTTGTGTATTTGCTCACTTTACAGTAGATAATATTAGAGAAAAATCATTAGCAGAAATATTTGCAGGAGATTTCTTTAAAACATTATTAAGAAGTCAACCATACAATAAGAATTTATTAAAACCTTGTATGATGATAGATAACCCTAAAGTAGTTAGAAATATCATGAAAAAAGTAGGGGCTAGACCAACTGATGAAAGTGCAAGAGCAATGCTTGAAGATCCAAAATTCCAAAAAGAATTAGAAGATTTAGCTGAAACTTTCACACCACATGCAGATAAAGCTTGGAAAGAATTATATCCTGATTATGAATTCCAAACAAGAACAGAATATTTAGATGAATGTGTTGCAAGAAATAAAGCAAGCAGAGAGAAAAAATAGTAAATTAGCTCAAAGTAAAACTGATAAGTTTATTTTAGTATAGTTATTATATTTATAATTTTTTTATAAAGAATCATAGAAAATTTTTTTTAACTTAAATTTTCATATGGTTCTTTATTTTTATAAATACCTATTTAAAATGGATATTTTTACCATAAAATGTTGTTAATGAGTATATTATTGTAGTATTATTAGGTTCATAGTTATTTAAAATATTTTGATATGTATAGGAGAGTAAAATGGACTATAATTTAAAATTTAGAAAATCTAAAATTGAAGATATTGCTGAAATTATGGAAATAATTAAAGAGGCTAAAAAAAGTTTGAAAAGTGATAATATAAAGCAGTGGCAAGATGGATATCCTAACGATGATACAATATATAAGGATATACAAAATCAAGAGAGTTATGTTATGACCTCTAGTAATGATGAGATTTTAGCAACTGCTATGGTATCATTTGGAGGAGAGCCTACGTATGATGAAATTAGCCTCGGAGAGTGGGTAACTAATGAGGAGTTTTGTGTAATACATAGAATTGCTATAAAAGAAGAATTTAAAGGTAAAAGATTAGCTAGATTTATGTTTAAGTTTATAGAAGAATTAGCTAAAGAAAAAAATGTGAAAAGTATTAAAATTGATACTCATAAGGATAATAGCTCTATGATTAGATGTCTTAGTAAGAATGAGTTTATGTATTGTGGAATTATATATGTTTGTGATGGTTCACAAAGAGTTGCCTTTGAAAAAGTTTTAGGGTAATACATATAAAATAAAATTAATTAATATATATATAACAAAGTAATAAATAGGTGAACTAATATTGAAAAAAATTTTATTGCTTAAACAGGATAAGCAAAATATATTAAAACTAAAAGCAGCATTAGCAGCTAGTGCAGGTATTATAGTAGGAGCTATAAGTTTTCCGTTATTAAATGGAATAATTACAGTATCTGCGACCATTACAGCAGCAATAATGTCGTTAGGAATTGGTATATTAACTTTTCAAACAATATTAAAAAAAATGTGCTAATTAATAGTATCGTAGTTTTCACTCTATAAAATAGCAATATTTTATTTTCGGAAAATAGTATATCTGAATGAGGGACTAAGAGAGTTATTAATAACCCTGACTTAAAGATGTGAATCAAATTTAAGTCAGGGTCTTTTTATTTATTTTTATTTTTTTTGAATTCATCTAAGAACTTCTGTGAAATTTTTCTAAGTGCACTACCAATTTCTTTATAAGCTTCATCGTTAAGATTAGCTAGAGAAATTCTAACTGACCATTCAGGACCTTGGAAGCCACTACCACCAAGAAGAACTATTGAAGATTCTTTTGCTAATCTATATAAAACTTGTACAGGTTTATAATATTCTTCAAGATAAGTTGCAAAGTCCTCGCCATAATTGTCATTAGCCCAATCTAATAGGTTAAATTCACAATAGTAATTTGCATTTAAAGCATTATCTTTTAATTCCATACCAAGTCCTTCATATAGTAATTTTTTTCTTCTATGACAGATTTCAATCGTTAAATCTTTATATGAATTATTTTTATCTAATATAGCAAATGTACAGAATAAAGCCATTTGTACTTGTTGTGGTGTTGAAAGCCCAGCAGTGTGATTTAAGGCAACTTGTCTACTATCAGCAACTATTCTGTCTATAAACTTAATACTTTCAGGAGAAGTACTAAGATGACCATATCTAGAGATTAACTCCTGTTGATATTTTTCAGGAAGATTTTTAATTAGTTTATCAAATACATTATCTTCATGTAAAGCTATAGTACCAAGTCTCCAGCCTGTTACTCCAAAGTATTTAGAGAATGAGTAAACACCTATAGTATTATAAGGTAATTCAGCCATTAATGAAGTAAAGTTTTGTACAAAAGTACCATATACATCGTCAGATATAATCATTAAGTCTTTATTATAATTTTCTACTATATCTGCAATGTAGCTTCTACCATCGGCGTCTAATGCTACGGAAGATGGATTACTTGGATTTACTATGAAAACAGCTTTAATTTGTGGGTCTTTTAATTTATCAAGTTCATCTTCAGAGTATTGACCTTGTTTACCATCTTTTTTACTATCAGAGTTTGCAACAATAGGTACTATTTGTAATTCATATCTAGGTAAAATAGGAATCTCTAAATATGGTGTGAAAACAGGGACCATTATAGCAATTTTATCACCTTTAACTAAAAGATTATTAGCTTTTAATGTATCAAATATGTAACACATAGCAGCAGTAGCACCTTCAACTGCAAATATGTCAAAATGTCCGGCATTATTTATATCATAACCCATTTCTTTTGTTAGATAGTCATGAACAAGTAGCTCTACATGTCGTAACATTCTATCAGGAAAAGGATAGTTATCACCTATGATAGCATCTGCAAGTTCATGAACAAATTCATCCTTATCGAAATGTTTTTCATTAACTCCATATTCAATTATTTGGTCTAATAGATTAATCCCTGGTGAATTTGTATTTAAGCTAACAAAGTTTTTAAATCTATCATAAATACCAATTTTACTAGGCATTCCACCAAGGTCACCTTCATTCCAAACTCTTTTAGATTCAGTTATAGCAAATTGACCAAGAGTGAAAAAGGCTTCTCTAGGAGTTGTTGATATCCAGTTAGGATTTCCTCTACCAGCATCTAATAATGCTCGAGTACTCTTTTTTTCTTTTCTTGTTGCTAAGTTTATTAACTCATCTTTAAATTCAAATGGACTAACTTTTCCATAAATATTTTCTATTTCTTCTTCTTGTATATTTCTCTTCATTTGTAAGCCTCCTAAGTTGAAATGTTTTCTTTAGCTTGTACTAAGTAAATTTTCAAATGGTAAATATAAAAACGAATAGAAATTATTATAACACATTTATCATGTTAGTAAATGTATATTTGGTAATAGTATTTGCAATTTTAAATATAAATATTAATTAACTATATAATAGAAATAATTTTATTGTTCTAGATAAATTTTAAAGTAATAGAAGTTTATATATTAATTGCATTGTAAAAGTTTATATTGATAATTATAAGACAAGGAGTATTAATAATTTTGAGAAAACGAAGATATAAAAACACTTTGGATACGGAGTTTTAATTTCAATAACAAATTAAATCATAAGATTACTATCGGAAAATGTGAATAAAATTGAGAGTAAAATTTTGGATATTATGAGGGTAGTAATAAAAATAACTATTTAATATTAATAATTTAAATTAAATAAATTTTACTTAAAAACCTTAAATTTTTTAAAGAAATATATATTAATAAAATATTAATATATAAATTAAAAATGTTAAATGATTACATTTGTTAAAAAGTCAAATTACAAAAAGTTC
>JBOFRC010000462.1:0-26600 GCA_051650825.1 Sarcina sp.
TACCATTAGATTTATTACATTGTAATTTTAAAGAATAATTAAAACCTAGCGAGACATCCTCTTTAATGCTCCAAGAAGGATTTCCCCATAAGCTCCAATTTTGAATATTACCAGTATTAAATACTGGATTAGATATAAAGTTTATACCACTTGTGCTAACTATTTTCGCTTGAATATTTTGACTAGTCTGCTTAAACTCTGTGAATTCTTGTTTGCTTGTAAAGTTATTAAGCTTTCCATCAGTAGAACTATTAGCACTGTTAATAGCTTCATTTTTAGCTTGATTGACTGTACTCTGCACTGTATTAATAATTGCATTTGGGGTAATTTTTTGTTCTGCACTTATAAGTCTACTTTCGTGAGAATTAACTTTTCCATTTATTGTGTTTGTTGTGCTTTCAACTTGTGATACTTTACTCGATATAGCATCTGTTGTAACTTTTATATCTGCTTTAGCCTGATTAACTTTTTCAGTTGTTATATCTAATATTTCTTTACTTGTATCTAACTGCGAACTTGCTGATAACTGCTTCCAACTAATTTCATTTATAATAGTATCTTTACCTGTATTATTCCAATCACATAATATTCTTAATTGAATATATGCTGTTGCCTTATCTGTTTCATTCCACCAACCTTCTACTGCTCCATTTAATGTAGTTGATCCACTGACAAAATAAACACATGCTCCATTTGCTGCATTATTTATTACATTTTTATTTTTATCATACCTCTCAATACCTACATAAAACTGTGCTCCTGTTGTTATAGCATTAACTTTCCAATAAAGAGGCTTTGTTCTATCAAATTTAATTAAGGTTGGTACTGTTTTAATCCATAAGTTACCTTTTATAGTTATTTTATTATTATTAAATAAAGCTTTACTATTATTAGCACAATCAAACCCATCTCCAATATTTACTTTATACCCTTGTGGAAGTAGCTCCTGACCATTAATTTTTGTTTGCTCATTTATAGATGTTTTATTTGTTAAGTTAACCTTAACTGTTTCAACTTCTTTGTTAGTATTACTAACTGTTTGTGTTATAGAATCAGTCGTTGTTTTAATTTCTGCAAATTTACTATTAGTATTAGTTACAACTTTATTAATTTCAGTATTGGTATAGCCCTTACTATCATTTAAAGCTTGATTAGCCTTATTTTGTGCTCCTGCAACATCTTCTACTTGAGCCCAAGCACTCCACCCTGTATTAGATAATCCTTTTCTCTCAAAAGTTTGTTTATTATTACTTCTGAACATTTGCACTGGATATCCACCACTTGAATCACTCCAAGGAACTTTAGTTTCTAATGTTCCATATACTCTGCTACCTGCAATCCCAACAACATCTGAATGTTTAAATTCAGTTATAGTTTGTCGTGGATAATTAGTAAAGTACCAGCTTGGATTTTCATTTGTACTTCTAGTATCTAATAATTTTCTTGCATCAACAACTGCTGCATTTTTAGCAGTATTAATTTTCCCATCAACTGCATTTAAAGAACTTGTATGATTATTTATAGTTGCAGTGTGACTTGTAGTTGTACTTTCAACACTTCCAACTCTTTGAGTTATAGAATTTAAGTCTTGCTCTATTCCACTAACTTTATTTTTAGTATTAGTTACTTCTGTATTAACAGTAACAATATCATTTTTATTTTTAGTTGCATCACTTTGAGCTTTATTAGCTTTATCAATTGCACTATTAGCAGTACCAGTAACAGTGTTAATTTGAGTTGTATGTGTATTTACAGTTGCTTCTGTACTTGATAGCTTACTACTCATAGAGTTTAAATCTCTTTCAAGTACATTAGTTTTACTTTCTACACCTGTTATTTTCCCAGTATTGCTATCTATCTTAGTTGTATGAGAACTTATAGTATTTTTCATTGAGTCAACAGTTGCAACAGTAGTATTATAATCATCTTTTAATAGTACCTCTTCACCATCTTTAACTATCTTAGTATTAGCAATAGCAGTACTTATCTGCCCCTGTTGAACATTTATTTGAGTAGTGTTGCTTTCAGTCTGTGTTTGAGTTCCATCAGCCTTACTCTTAAGGCTTGTAAAGGCTACTTCTAAGCTTTGATTCTGATTATCTAACCTTACTTTAGTCCCTTTTATTTGACTTGTGTTAGTATCTTTATTAAATCCTGTGCTAAATGAGTTGTAATCTATTTGCTTTTCTCCAACTGCATCTGGTGCAATCATATTATCTTGAATCAAGTCATCAGCAATAGCATTTTCTTTAACTCCTGTATGATCTATAAGAGTTGTTGTTCCATCTTCACCTTTTATAATAAAATTAAAATCTCCTTTAGTATCTTTACCCATCTGTATTCTAACCTTATTATTCTTATCTCTAAACTGTTGAGTAGCTCCTACAATCTCAACTCCACCATCAGCACTTTTTACTTTTACTTTTGATGTATCAATTTCTCCAGCATTAACTTTTGAAGCATTAACATTAACTATATTTCCATCATTTACAAATATAGTATTCATATTTAATCTATCTCCAGTAATTCCGCCAGTTTGAATATTTTCTGAACTAAGATTACCATTCACTATATCCTGAATATTAGCAACATCACCTTCAAGAACTCCTATTTTACCAACCTCTGCCTCAAGTATTCCAATCGTTGCATTTGTTGCATTTAAATCAACTATATCTGCTTTTGTTGCCTGTAAATTTTGAATAACTGCATTTGTTGCATTTAAATCTGTTATATTAGCCTTATTAGCTTTCAAATTTTCTATATTAGCATTTGTTGCTTGTAACTGTTCTATATCTGCCTTAGAAACTGTTAAATTTTCTATATTTGCATTGATAGCATTAAGCTGACTTATGTCTGCCTTATCAGCTAAAAGCTCTTTAACAACTATTTGCTCTGCCGTAACTCTATCAACTGCTCCTTGCATAGAGCCACCATAATTAAAATTACTTTTACCAAGACTCTTAGCAACTGAATTAGTTTCTCCTCTAAGTCCACCAGAATAAGTTATTTTATCCCTCATAACTAACATCTCTCGCTTAGTTCCACTTATATCTGTAACTGACATCTTCTCTCCAACATCTAAAGCTGGATTTCCTTGCCATACTAAACTTGCTGGAGCATAAGTATAATTCTTAAGCTTAGAATATATATGGTCCATAATTTGATTGTTCGCTATTGGATTTTTAAACTCAATCTCTTCAATTCCTATACCTTCTCCTCTTGAAATAACTGTATTCTCATCAACATGAGCAGTTACTTTCTTTATAGTAAAAGTATCATCATTTTCAAAAGTAAAATAATTATCTCCAGTAATAGAGCTTGTACTACCACCTACACTCTTAATTTCAATTTCACCTGTTCTATTAGCAATAGCAAATCCACCACAAGCACTAGCTATAAAACTAAGAGCTTCTCTGCAAGTATATCCATCTATTTTCTTATCTATATTAAGAGTTGGAAGTGTAGTAGCAAGTGTAACACCTGCCTTACTACATATTTCATTTGCAACTCTTTGAACAGTTGTTGGATAACTTAAATCTGAAAAATAAGGCTTTTCAAACTTTCCTATATTATCAAAACACTTAATATTTACAACACCATTCTGTATACTTTTTTCTTCAATATTAAACACACCAAGAGGCACATCTTCAAAATCTTTTCCAACTTTTAAAGCTAGATAAGGCTTAATTATTTTATTATTCCTTATATCAGCTAAAGCTATAGTTAATTCAAATTTAGAAGCAACAACTGCTCCAAGTGAAAACTCATCACTAGGAGCCATTGACTTCTCTAATATAAAATTAATGATTTTCTCATCACTATACTCATCTCCTCCAATGAGAACTTTACTTTTAAATTCCCTTGAAGCCTCTTTAATTGCACTTATAAACTCTGAACTTACACTATACATAAAGTCCTCCTTTTCAAATTATTATATAGCTCCCATAACTCCATCTTCTATCTCAAATACTTTAGCCTCAAACTCACTTATATCAGCTCTCACCTCTGCTCTATGCTTTGCATAAACATCAGCATTTAAAATAGTTTTATTAGTATTAGGATTACTTGTCCCATCTGTTGCTATTGTATAAGATAAATAAGCAACCTGAACCTCTTGCCCTTGCTCCTCTACAACACTATACCCATTTAAAGTAATTGATTTATTTGCTTTTAACATATATCCACCTCATATAATTATTTTTCTACAAAATTCATTTTTAGACCACTCCATAGTTTTTTACTAAAATTATAAAGTGGTGCACTTCTATCTCCAACATAAAAAGTCTTAGTAATCATTCCTCCATCCATAGGATCTGGATAAGTTACCTGAAAGAACACATCAGAAACTATACTAAGTAATCCCGATATTTGAAAATCCTCTAAAGGACCCCATTCTAAAGTTATTTTTCTTTTAACTGCAACTCTATCTCTAATCATTTCTCCATTAGCATTTCTATTAGCACCATCACCATCTAAATCACTAATATCGACCTGAAAAACAGAAGGAGCAACAACAGTTACTCCATTAATCTTTAACACATATATTCACCTACACTTTTAGTAAAGTTACACCTGCTTGTTTTTGTAATTGATTAATTGAATTAACTGCAACTCTTCCAAATTCAGTTTCTCCAATCTTTAAAATTATTTCAGTTTTCTCATTACTATTATTCCCCTGTGGAGCTTGTGGAGTTAATTGTCTGCTTATCTTACCTGCTAAATCTGTAATCCATCCTGTATTATTTTCAAGTGGCATTACTGCCTCTTTACCAGCTTCTCCAACAATAGCAAGAGTAGCACTATCAACTATTCCCCCCTTGGCTAGTTTCGGTATCTTAGGAATATTAATCCCCTTACCTCCAACCATAGGAACCCAATCAGGAAACTTAACTTTATTAAGTCCACCAATCAAATTATTAATCATTCCAATTACTGCATTAATAGGAGCCTTAGCAACTTTAATTAATCCGCCAAAAACTGAATCAAAAATTTTAACAACACCTTGCCAAGCTTGTTTCCAGTTACCAGTAAACACACCTTTAACAAATGTTACAACTCCATCAAAAACACCTTTTATAGTATCCCAAACTGCTTTTATAGTATCTAAAGCCAATTGAAGTGGTACTCCTAAAACTCCTATTGTCGCAATCCAATCAGTTGAGAATACATTTTTTAAAAAGTTCATAAATGGAGTTAGTATATTATCTTTAATAAATCCCCAAACTTCCTTAGCTTTAGCTTGTATCTTTTGCCAACACTCAGAAATAAAAGCTTTAACTTTATCCCAATTTTTATAAAGGGCTATTCCAATTGCAATTGCTCCAACAATAGCAAGAATAACAAGTCCTATCGGGCTAGTTAAAAAAGCAAATGCTGCACTTAAAGCCCACGTTACTCCTGCTGCTATACCTGCTATAACATTCCAAGCAGTAGTTGCCGCAACTTGAGCCCAAGTTGCAAGCGTTGATAATCCTTTTAAGAAAATATCTTTTGCATATAATCCTATTAAAATTAAATTTTCTTTAGCCTCCAAAACTTTAACACCAATTAAAGCCCATACAGACCCAACATGAAGTCCATTAGCTAATGTATTTGCTATAACTGCTAATGTATTTGCTACAAAAGTTGCAGCTATTAGTAACATTTGACCAATAAATTGATAAGCTTTAAACCCTAAAAATAAACCTAAAAATATTTGAACATACTTAAATCCATCACCATTTAAGTATGAAATAAATTCTTTTACATTCTCTAATATCCAATTTACTGACTTTATAACCATTCGTGATGCAAAATTAGTTTCTGGATCTAAAAATTTAATAAACCAATTGACCACTGGCAAAATAAATTCGTTATATATTTTAAGTGCAAGTCTTGCAACTTCTAACCCAATCCCTACAATATGCTCAACAAATTTCGAACCACCATTTTCCCATATAGAACCTAACAACTTCCCAAAGTTTCCTATCGTCAACATTGTATTATCAAATGCTTTTTTAAGCTCATCCATAACCCCCTTACCATAAGTGTTCCAGGCATTTTGAAAAGGCTTAAAGAACTCTAAAAAGATATTTTTAACTTTCTCTGCTGCTTTTTCTATAATTCCAGTAGTTTCTTCTAACCCTCCAGTAGCACCACTAAAGTCTGGCATCTCGATACTTCCCATATCGCCAATGCCCCCACCAATTCCTGCACCACCTGAGCCAATTCCACCAGCTCCTGAATCTGTATCAGTAGCTTCTGGAACTGAAAATTTATTTATTTCATCAAATCCAGCTAAAAAACCTTTAAACTCCTTAGCAGTTTTTTTTGCTTGTTTACCTGTTTTATCCAAAGATTTATTATAATTATCTGTAATACCTTTAGCTTTAGATGCACTAGCTCCTGCACTTGTAGTTGCACTACTAACCTCATTTATAGACTTAGCAGTACTTTTAGCACCTGAACCACCTCCACCACTAGATTTAGTTCCAAACAATACAGACATAAATCTTGCAACTGCATTAGCTGCAACAGTTAAACTTTTTACAAAAGAATTTAAGATAGGTAATATAATTTGTAAAATAGGCATAAAAGCTCTTCCAAGCTCTATTTTTAAAAGTTGTAAATTAGTTTGAAGTATTCTCATTTGATTAGCTGGTGAATTAATAGTCCTAGCTAAATCTCCATTCGCAACAGCAGTCTGTTGACTTATTGCAATATATCTAGCCATAACTTTCTCTGTATTACTTAATTGAGCACCTGTCTTTGCAATACCATTTGCATAAGCAGTTTGTTTAATTGTATTTTCATCAATTAATATACCAAGTTGCTTAAGTGGTTCTGCCTCTCCTGTAATTCCTGATCTTATCTTATTAAATGCTTCTTCTGAAGATAAATTATAAAAAGATGCCATATCCTCAGCTAAAACAGTCATATCCTTAGATAATTTTATAGCTTGTTCAGATGTTAACCCCATGCTTCTAGTCATATTAAATAAAGTAGCAACATTCTTTCTAATAGCATATCCATTTAGCCCCAACTGTTCCTGGAGCTCCATAGACCACTGCCGAACTTCTTCTGCCATATTCCCAAATACAGTATCAAATAAAGATTCACTCTCAATAGACTCCATAGCACTCATGATACTATCTTTAAAAATCTTACCAATCCCTAAAGCAGCAATCATTTTACCAACTCTACTAAAACAATTCTTTATTTTATTACATTCTCGATCAATAGCACTTGTCATTCCTCTCATCTCTTTTTCAACTTTATCAATTTCTCGTTGAAAATTTTTAGTCTGAGCATCTATGACAATCTGCAATTCTTCTAAAGTCAATTACTTCACCCCCTTGCTCTGCATATAAGACTCCATTTGTGCCTTATAAATTTTCCACTTCATATCTCTTTGCTCTGCTTCATACTTAGCTTTTTCATCAACAAAAAGATTAGGATAGTAGTCCCAGATAGGCGTAACTTTATTCTCTTTATCAAAAAGAGCTGCAACCTGCTCCCCTATCTGTCTAGCAAGTAAATTATTTAGTATTAACTTTTCTTTAAACCTAGTCTCTACTCTCCTACTATAAGCTTCAAAAATTTCATAAAGCTCTTTTATAGAATAGTCCCAAAAAGAAGAAGGACTATATTCCCCCATATCAAGCCATAAGGGATATAATCCTTCTATTAATTCAGTAAAGTTCTTAAACCCTACATTTCTTCCATTTGTTTCATTGCTTCCTCTTTCTTCTGATCCATTTTCTCGGCATGAACTTTCGATAAAAAACCTGATACTTTAAGAATATCCATAATTACATTAGTAAATAAATCTAAAAGACTGCCTCCCTCTTCACAATATTCATCATAAAGATTCAAAACATCTTCTCTTTTAACCCCATTATTCCAATCCTTCATAGCATAATGTACAACTGTCAAAGCAACTTCTAAGCTTGGTACTCCTTTAACTACATCTAAAACTGAACACCCTAACTTTTTTTCTAACTCAATAGTTGAACTAGCTTTTAACTTTAATTTATAATCTTCATCTCTAACTTTCCATATTGCAAAATTCATATTCTATTCCTCCCTAATTCTTCTTTTTTTCATCAACACTTTGTGTAGCTACTGGATTAACTGTTGTAATACCACTTTGAAGTGATAAATTAGCAGTAAAAGTTAAAACTCCATTAACTGCTGCACCATCAAGTTTAATTCCTACCTGTGCTCTAAACTCATGACTTGTCCCATCTGGATAAGAAATTTTAAACTCAACTACTGAATCATTATCATCAAAACCTTTTAAAACTCTATAATTACTTGTAGTTGAACTATTATCATATAAAAACTTATAAGCTAAGTCTCCATAATCCTTAATTCCATTTCTATATCTCTTTGTACTATCTGCAAGAGTAGTAATCTCTAACTTTTCTTTTTCCCCACCAAGTTCTGGCACCTCTTGAAGCCCATCTAAAACACTATAACTAGCTCCACTCTTGTAAGATAATTCAATTCCTAATGAACTAACACCTTGTAAATTTGGCATAAATAAATCCTCCTATTCAAACACTAAATTATTTCTAATATCAATCTTACCTGCATACCTAAGAGTTCTTCTAAAATAACTCTCTGTATCCATAGATTCATTGAATCTTCTATTAAACCCTAACCTACTAATCATCAAATCAAGATTATCAGCAAGTGTTCTAACTTCTATATCATCAACTGAATAAATATCAAACTGATAGCTTATATCCGATATAACCTCAACTCCATTAACTTTGAAAGAAGGAGTATTTACTATCTCCTTATAAACAATACAAGGAAAATCACTTTTAGCTTTCGGATAATTCTTAACAACCTTAACTCCAAGCTCTTTAAGCTTCTTATACATAAATGGATTTAAATTTATCATCTTCTACTAAACCTCTTAATTTCTTTTTTAATAACTTCAGCTATTCTCTTTTTAATAACCTCTTCTTTAGTTGCAAGAGCAGGATATAAAAATGGTTGAGCTGCTTGACCTTCTGAATAATAAAAGTCTTTACCTTTAATTCTAACTTTTTTAAAATGATACTTCTCAGCAACACTTGCATCAATATCATCTACTGGAATATACCAACCATCTTCTTTATATGAAATAGAACCTTTAATTTCTGGTGCTACCCCTACACTATCTCTCCCAACTGGACCTGTTCCAAACTCAATATAAGGAGCATGGTCTGCATTTGTAAAGACAATACCTTTTATCCCTTTATTACTCTTTTCATATTTATCTTTAATACTCTCCCTTAAAGGGTCATCACTAACACCACCAACTGGACAAAGTTCCTTTGCAAATCCCTGCATAGTTTTAGTACCTTGTTTAACTCCCTTTTCAATAATGCCATTAGTATCTCCTCCAAGCCTTGCAAGTTTTTTCATAAGCTTATCAATATTAACAATATTCTCAGACATCACACACCTTGAGCATAGCCCATAAATGACTTGTATACCTAATAACATCATCCACCTTATAAACAACTGTCTTTTCCTGTTCAGATACTTTAATGAACACCCTATCACCTTTTTTAATAGGATATTCACCTTGGTACATAATTTCAACTGAACCCTCATCTATTTCACCAGTACTTTTATTGATAACACTATTCTTAAGCACTTTTATATTGACCAATAAAGAAACTGAACTCCCATAAGAATAAACACTCTCTTCATCCGATTCAATACATTGACTTTCACCCTTAAGCCTAGGCTCTAAAAATATTTCTTTAAGATCTCTAACCCTTAATCTCAATATCTAATCACCTTTACTTTTTTAAATTTATCAAGCCTTCTCTGTAAGTTCCCTGGTATATCTGTACCATAATTGATACTAATACCTCCCTCACTTCTTGAAACCTCCCCCTCAGTTCCCTGTCTATTAAAATAAATAACAGCTAGTTCCCTTTGTACTGGCTCCATACTCTCAATAAAATCTACTTTACAATGATCCACAATTTCACTCTTAGCATCTTCTAACAATAATTCTAAAAATTTATCCTGCTTATCATCTACAATACAAAGTCTTAACTTTAACTTTTCAAGTGTGTTCACCTTACCACTTCCTTATATCAGAACTTACTGGAGCGTATGGAACTTTCTTATTTTCTAAAGTCTGTGTAATTACACCTGCTTCAACTTTTGAACTTGCAATCCCTGTTCCACTTTCAACAGTAGCCACAATATAGCTAGGTCTTACTTGTACACTTTTTATATTAAAAACATACCAATCATCACATAAAATATCACTTTGACTAGCTACCCAAGGCACAAGCATATCATCAGCAGTTTTCATATAAATATAAGGTCTTGTCATCTTAGACTTATCAGTAGGCATTTGTAAACTTAAATACATTCCCTTACCATTCCAACCTTTTCTACTAATCCACTCACCATCTTTTAACCTCTCAACTGCTTCTCCAAAACTTAAATTTTGAAGTTTTTTATCCGCAATTAAATTAGCTAAATAATAACCTTCAAGCTTCCAAAGTTCATCTTTAATTTTCTTCATGCACTCCTGCTCACCAATTAGCACATCATAATTACTCTTATCAACTGCTCCTGAACTAGCAGTAAGTACAAACCCATTAGGTAACTTACAACTCATAAGAGTACATTTTTCATGTATAGTCTCTACTTTAACCTCTGATTTACTTAAAATATCATTTATTTTCTTAACATCAACCTTATTCACTTCATACCTCCAATAAAATAAGGTGGATTTTACTCCACCTCTAAATTACTTACCTTCATTCTTGTTTTTCTTTTTTGTATCCTTTTCTTCTTTCTCTTGTTTTTCCTCTGTTTGTTCTATTTGCTCTGTAACTTCTGCACTTTGAATTGCACTATTTTCAGAAACTCTAGCTTTTTCAATATTCATAAATAACTGTTCTACAAACTTCATTACTTGTGAATCTTGATTTTCACTTCTTACTCCCATCTGTGGTGTTACAATGAACTGACAAATTGCATTTGGCTCAAATACAGCTGCACCATATACCCATAATCCTTTTAAAGCATCAGCAAATGAACTTTCTGGTCTATATGCCTCAATTGTAGAAACTTGTCCAGCATAAGCAATCGCCATTTCTGTTCCTGCTAAAATACTATAATTGCTTCCTGACTTTACTACATTATTAGATTCCCAAAGCGTAAAACCAGCAACTTTCGCCCCTTCTACTAATCCATTTTCTAAAATAGTATATTCCTTTGTAAATCTAGGATCTTTTGTTAATGCTCCTAGATACCAAGGAGGTAAGACTGCAAATCTACCTTGCTTTGTTACATTAGCCTCATCTAATTTAACCCCTAAATCAACTAAACCATCATACGCATTAGCTGGTGTTATACTTACTGGTGAAGCAGTTGAACCCACTTTTAATCCTGCTTGTGAAGTAAATGAAGCTATATGTGTATCTATTACATCAGCTATTCCATAAGCTGCTCTTTCCATACCTTTATCAATTAACTTTACATTTGCTTGTGCTGCATCAATATCATCTACTTTAAAGTTAAAAGCCTTTGCTTGATCTATTACTAATTCAACTTGTGTAGAAGTTAATTCTTCTGGTGCTGGTAAAGTTCCTGTATAATCCGATATTGTAACTGGACCTATTCTATTAACTTTTACTTTATCCCCTTGCTCTTTTATTTCACCTTCATAATCTCTATTTACACAATTTCCAAAAACTAATTTTTTATCTAGGTTTGCTAACATCCTAGCACTCCAAACCTCTGGTATAAAATTCTTAACTGACATATATTCTCCTACCTTTCATTCTATCTTTGTACTTTATCCCACATTGCATTTATTTCTGCTGCACTTTTTCCTTTTAAATCATTTAAACTTATTGACTTACTATTGTCTGTACCTTTTGATTTTGGAACCTTTCCACCTCTAAGCTTCTCATTAACTTGAACTTCAACAGCTTTCTTAAATGCTTTTTCAACTGCCATAATAGATTGATTGCAAGTATCAGCATCTTTAAAGCTTAACGTATCTATAAGCTCCTTTGGTAAGCCTTTCTCAGCTAGAGTCTCATAAGCAGTTGCTTTTAACTCTCTTTCTGTAATAGCTCTTTCTCTATCTTCTAGCTCTTTTATTCTTTTTTCTTGCTCATACTTTGCTTTCTGTTCATTTGACATGTTTTTAAGCTTCTCTGCTTCTGTCTTTTCCTTTTCTCTCTCCTGTTCCCATTTGAGTTTCTCAGCTTTAAGCCTTTCTTGTATCTTTATTTCTATATCATCATTAGAACCCTTGTTTGAATCACCCCCTTTCGAGCCATCAGAATCTCCATCCCCTTCTCCCTCATCTCCAGCAGTATTATCACTACCACCTTTATTTCCATCAGCTCCCTGTGAACCACCTCCACATGAACCTCCACCATCATTGGCTGATAGCATCTTTACTGGAATTAATCCTCTTATAAATCTTCCTTTCATCTTTAAACCTCCAACTTATCTTTTTTTCTTTTTAATTTATTAATTTTCTTTTCTAACCTTCTTGTTTGCCTGAATAACCCAGCAAAACAAAATAAAAAACAAACAACAACACCTAAAAAATAGCCACAAAAAAAAGCAACCATTTACTGCACCTCACAATCCTTAGTTACTTTTTCCTGAACATACTCATATTTATTTATAATCCTATCTAAAGTCGATTCTATATGTTCTAAATCATCCTTAAACATATTTATACCATTAACTTTTAAATCCATCTCAAGCGTTTGCATATGTCTTTTACCTTCCATGATGTTCGCTAACTCTTTCATACTCCCAACTGATATAAAACTCTTAATTGCTATATCTTTAGCAAATTTATGAACTAAATCATCACCATAAGTTTTCTTATAATAGTCAAGCTTATACTCAAAATTAGGTCTCCTATTAATTATCATCTCTGGAGCTTCACACCCCTCACACTCTACAAATATTACAATATACTTATCATCACACTCTATTGCTTTCTCAAAAGTCTGTTCTAAATCAGTCATAGTATTTCTCTTACTCATTTCCATAACCTCTCACCTCTTATTTTTTTCTCAAACTATCTGCATACTCACTCCCATAAGCATCAACCACATACTTATTAAACCATTCTTCATAAGTTATATCTTTTGGAATAACATAAGTTGCTCCAGTTTTAGGATCTCTTGCCCTTCTTCCTATTCTCTCAATAGTATCATCATCAAAATAGGCTACTGTTGTACTTCTACACCAAGGATGTAAAGGTGGTAAATTAATGCTAGACTCTGCTTCACTTACTTCAAAAACTTTACCATCCATTTCTCTACACTTTTTACTTGTAGTCGTATCAAGAGTTGCTAAAAACTTATATTTCTCAATATCACACTCTTTATAACTTTCCATCTCTGCAAGATTAGAAAAGTAAGTCATTTCTGTTTTTAAAAGTCTTTCTGTTGCATACTTACCAGCTTGTAAAGTTAAATCTAAACTCTCAGCCATCACCCTAAAAGGAGTACCAGCAGTAATACCAGCAACTATTGTATTAAATAACTCATCAATCAAATTCTCTGAGTTCCCCCAAATTCTACTTGAAAAATCTCCCTTCATCCATTGTTTTTTTAGAATTGAATTTACAGTATTCTTATCTAAAGATGATACATCAAAGCCAACTCCAAGCCCTTTCTGAACATCAAATAAATGTCTATAATAAGCTTCATTAACTCCATTAATATAAGCCTTCCTAGTAAGTTTCTCTTCTAAAAAGGCAATTTTCTTAATCTCTATATTAATACTTTCTTTTATAGCTTCCTTTCTTGATATTCTTGCTGCATAAGCTGGAGCATTTAACTTAGCCATAAGATACTTTTTAAGTTTCTCATCACTAATATTTTGAACACTCCTTCTAAGACTATCTCTTTCCATCTTACTTATAGGAGTATTAAGTAAATCCTCAATCTCATTATCTGTAAGCTCACTATCTCTTTTAAACTTCTTATAGATTTTATCTATCTCACTATTTAAAGTCTTAATAGCAGTATCATATGCCTTAACTAGCTTCTTATTAGTCTTATCTGCATTGGTTTGATAATTGTCCATTCTTTTATCAGCCCTTGAACTCCAATAACTATTGCTCCTCTTCTTCATTAGCTACAATATCCTTTTCTTCATCTTCTTTAATTGAATCTGAATCATCTACTGGAAACCCAAAAGCCCCTTGCTGATAAGTAAAGTTTTCTTTCTTCTCTGCTCTCAACTTCTCAATCTCTTGTACTGGATCATGTACAAATGGTATTTTAGATATTAAAGTTTCATTACTAACTTTACCTTCCAAATTATTAATCATTTGTGATATTTCTATTTCATTAGCTGGTAAACTTCTAGAATAAACTATATGAATATCTCTAGAGTTCAACTTAGTTCCTTTAATACTTAAAATATTACTAATCATATTAAGTCTCTCTCTTAATCCAACACTAAAAAACCGCTCTTTTTTCTTGCATAATTGCTCTAATCCTAATAGTTTGAATTTCATAGCTACTCCCGAGCTATTCCCTATGAAATTTTTATCCGTCATACATGGAACCATACTAAACTTGTGTATATCTTCCTCTAACGCCTTCTTTAAAACTTCAATTTCATTCTCATTTAAAGTTTTAGTAAGCCACTCTGCCTTATCCCCTGTATTTAAATTAAGCATCTTATAAAGCTTTAATAATCTTGCATCAGCTTCATCAATGCTACTTCCATATATAGCAAGTATTGCATCAACTAACTGCTCTTTGTCATTAACTCTATCACTTTGTAAAAGATTATAAGCATCTATTAAACTTATAACTTGCTCAAAATCTCCCTGAACTCTTGCATTATTCTTATACTCTATAATAGGTACTCTGCCAAAGAAGTGACTCTCTTCTTCCCTTAACTCTCCACCTTTTTCATCAAGCTCCTTAAAGAAATATTCTGTAACAGTACTATCATCATATACATTTACAATAAATCCATTAGCCTTATCATCCTCATCAAATGTCTCATAGTAATTAACTGCAAATAATGTTTTTGCTGCAACTGAATTGTCTGTAACTGTAAAAGTTTCTCTTACATCTAAAGTCCCAAGACTAGGAATAGCAATCTCATCATCACTCATATATAAAAGCTCATATCCTACACCATAAATACTAACATCCTCAGCTAAATCAGTGTTATGACTACTCTCATCATTAGACTTAAAGCAATCTGTAATAAGCTCTATGTCTATCGAACTTTCATACATAATAGGCTCACCAATAAAATACCCAACCGCCATATCAGTTATAAACTTTGCATGATTACAAACTATTTTATTATTAGGTAAACTCTCACTTTCTATTGTTCTTTTTAAAATCTCATGTTCACCCTCAAAATACTTATCAAGCTTATTAAATCTACTTAAATTATTTCTATGTTTAGTTATTAATTTAACTAATAACTTCTTAGGAATCCCATCCTCAACTAGCCTTTTATCAATTTTAAATGCCATTTTTCTCACCTACCTTATACCTAACATACTTTTCTTTTTAACTTTTGCCTTCATATCAAGCATTTCTTCTTCAATAGCATACCTTACTGCATCTATGCTATGGTTATCCTTATCTGGATAATCCCCTCTAAAGTTACCTTCCTTATCCTTTTTAAGTTCATATGATAAAAACTCTCTAGCAACATTAGGACATCTTTCATTATCAATAACAATAGCTTCTATCTCTGTAGAGAGAAACTTGATACCATGTTCAATACTATCTGGACCTTTTCTAGCTCCTATAATGCTAATTCCTAAATTTCTAAACTCATTAATTGTTCTAGGCTCTGCACTATCAGCAGTAATTCTTTTATTATCTGGATTCTTAATCTTAATAAGCTCAACTGCTGCACTATTTCCAAGCCCAGCTTTATAAATCTCATCAAAGATATATAATATTTTTCTTGTCTTATCATAATGACATCTAACAAAAGCTAAAGGATCTGCTGCATAACCAAAATCAAGACCATTTTTAATCTTATCAAACACCTTAATCTCTTCTGCACTAATCTTTCTAACTATTACATTAGTGAACACCTCTCCACCAGTACCAGTAACCTCACCTAGATAATCATGGTTATACTTAGTAGGATTAACTTTCTTTAAGTGTTCTGCCTCAATTACAAACTGTTCTCCAAGCCAATCAACTGGAACCTCTAAATAAGTACTATGATGAACTATCTTATCTTCCCTAGTCTCTAATACCTCTCTATTAACCCAATTTCTCTGACTCTGCGGTGGATTGAATGAATAAAATACTAAGAACTTTGGTCCACCTCTTAGCAAAGTCTGATTTACTATATCAATCTTATGTTTACCCTCAACCTCATCTACTTCCTCATACCATATATACTTAATCCAACCTTTTCTAACTTTAATACCTTTTGCTTTTTTAGGCTCGTCAAGACCTCTAAACATTATCTTCTGCCCTGTTGGCTTGTACTTTAAAACAAGTGGTGAAGTTCCCATATACCAATCATTAGTAACACCTAACTTTTCAATAGCCCAACATAACTGCTCATAAACACTTGTACTTAAATCTTCTTTAACTCTTCTAAATACAACTCCATGAGACATAATACCTTTCTCTGCATCATCCATTATCTTCATTATGATTTCAACAGATATAAAACTTGACTTAGTAGAACCTCTACCACCTTCATTCCAGTAATGAGTGTATAATTCTTCCCATACATCCCAGAATAAATCATAGAAACTAGGAGCTATAACATCAGTTAAATTAACCTGCATCTTTATCTCTCCTTGGAATATCTATATTAATAGTTACCCCTGAGCCTTTACCTGTATCAGCATCATCAATAGTCTTAGTCTTAATATCTACTTTTAACTTTTCAATTCTAAGTTTTTGCTCCTCACTAGCTAATGACCAATCTTTATTAATCATCTCATCATACTGCTTAATCATATTAGATAGCTCTCTCATAGCCTTAGACTGTGCATTTATAAAAGTAGCTTGTCTATCCCAAGCAAATTGGAACTCAAACTCTTCCTCAGTATAAGCAACTTCTTTTTCACCATTTTCATTTTTGTCATATTGCTTTTTATCCTTCTTAAGCTCTTTAATCATCTCTTTTTTACTCTTAACAAACATAATCTTTTGAGCTCTAAGAATTGCTGCATACTTAAGTCTAATACTATCCCATAACATATCTAAAGGACTCATTTCATCAATAGCATTAAATATATTAAGTGTTTCCTTTGGCATGAGCTTTGAATAAAGACCATGCTCATACGCATTATGATTCCCTCTAGGTGCTCCATGACCTTTAGCATTTTTATTCCCTTTAGGTGCTCCACCTTTAAATACTGAACTCCATTTATCTTTACTTCTCCATGAGTTAATATTACTAATACTTTCATTAAGTTTTTCTGCTATATCTTTTGAACTTATCTTACCTTTTGATGCTTTAAATAGTTCAAAAGCTTTATCTCTGTTAGGACTTCTACTTCTTCCCATCTCTAAAACCTCCAAAATACTAAAATAAATATAATAAAATCCCTTTCACTTGGCTCTATATGTGATATAAGAAGTTATTAGTTGTTTGTTTGCTGATGAAGTTTTATGATAAATCAACTAAAAAATAATTTCCTACCTCAAAAAACTAAAAAAAGTAACTAAAAACCACTTAAATATCCCTCGTTACTATGCAAAGTAGGGGATATATTTTTTTGAGTTTCTACTTACTATAATCATTTATTTTTCAACTATTAATTCCTCTTCAACTGAAAGTAAGGTATTTTACTATAAAAAATATATTTATTTCCTAGATAAAAGCATCAATAGCAGTCGCTGACTGTTTCTTTTCCTCTTCATCTATTCCTATATAAAGTCGTGTCCATTTTGCTGTACTATGTCCAAATAATTCTTGAACAAAATTTATATCTTTCTCATGTGCATGATACATTATATATCCATAAGTTTTCCTTGGCGTATGTGTTCCTGCACTTATATCAATACCACATGTAATAATTGCTTTCTTAAAAACTTTTCCTAATGAGTCTCTTCGTATGTGATCTTTAAGTCTCCCTTTTCCTTTTTGCTTTTGAGACCAGTAAACATACTCAGCTTCGCTCTTATTTTTAGTATATTCCTTAAGCTTACTTTTAAGCTTTTCAGATATATAAACAGTTCTTGTAAATGATTCTTCATTTTTCTTCTTGCCTTTTCCACTTTTAACTCTTGCTGCATTAATATTCTCTATCTTAGTTTCAATAATAGAAAAATATCCAAGCCTTATAGCATCATTTAAATCTTTAATTGTAAGCTTTATAAGGTCGTTTCCTCTGTAACCAGTAGCTAGTCCTATTAAAAATAAAACATATGCTTTTTCATTATTCTCTTTTAAATAATTTTGAACTCGCTCCAAGTCTTTTTTATCTTTAATTGCAATAGCTTTAGCCACATCCTCACCACCTTTCTCTTAAAGCTCCTCTCACTCTTTTATAACTTCTAGCTTTCATAACATCCCTTAAGCTATCCTCTTCTTTTAGCACCTTAATATTTTTACACGCACAATAAGGACATGCTATATACTTAAATTCATCCAAAGCACTTTTAATATCATCATTTATTAAAATAATTTCTCTTTTGCACTTTCTACACTCATAAGAACTATAATATTTATCCATACTTGCCTCCTGTAAAAATTAAAGAGCATCTACCATATGTAAATGCTCTTTGTAAGGGGTACTTAATTTTAAGAAGGAATTTAAATTCAATAAAAAGAGCTTTGGCATAGCACACACCAAAACTCTTTTTTGTAATTCCCATTAGAAGTATCCTAGGTAAAATTTAACACAAGTACATTATAATCTATATAACTTATCACATTCAATTCACTTTCTTTTAAACTTTATTGAAAATTAATTGATATTTTATTGACCACCCACTATACTAAGCATCTTTTCAAATCCTTCTTGCTCTCTTCTCTTGCAAGTTCTATAAGCCTTTTGAGCAGTGAAGGTTACATTTTCCCAGCTATAATAACTTATATGTTTTAACTCAATAATTTGTCTTTCATCATCTGATAAAATACTTAATAAATTTTCTACTCTTAAAATTCTATTTTTAAGTAAGCCAATCTCTCTTTTTATATTTTCTATTGCCTCTTCATTCTTCCCAATAGCTTTTAGTGCATCATTTTCTGTCTTTCTACTAATTCCACCACCACTAACACTTATACCATCATATGTTACTGCTTTTAATCCCCCTTCTGCTTTTACTTCTAGCTCATTTATTTGTATCTCTAACTCTCTTTTTCTTGCTAAATCAACTTTATGACCATTAAATAACTTAACTAAACTATTATAATTCATATTCCCCTCACCTTTACTCTTTATAGATTATGTTAAGTTAGAGCCTAGGCTCTAATCTTAACTTTCTTACTAATTTTATTTAATAACTTTGCTTCTGCTGCATTTGGTTTCTTTCCAATAGCTCTACACCTTTTTATATAAATATTAAAAACTTTTACACACATTGTTATCAATTCCCCCTTAATTCACATTCCTACATTTCTCTCAATGTAGACCTTTTCGTTGATGTCAACGATATGGTTTTATATCGCTATTTCTTTTACTTCATCTTCAAATATTAAGACTGCTTTAGATTTTTCAAAAAACATAAATTTATCACTAGCTATTAAAATTGTTTTACTTGTATCTAAGTTAAGTATCTCTCCATTTTTAAGATGAATTTCAACTGAATCAAATCCATCTTCTTTATATTGCTCTAGTATCTTCATCCATTTATATTTCATTTCCACACCTCTTTAAGCATAATTTACAAGTAACTTCACTTTTATTTTTTATTACTTTATCTCTTACATAGCCACACTTAGTAGCCTTTTTTTATATTCATGTCCCGCTGGAAACAACTTAGAATGTTCCCAATCAAATAAGTGTACTTTCATAACTACTGCTCCTTTCCTTAAAACTGTTCAATCGTGTCTATAAGCGTGTCATATCTTCCTATCTTGCTATTTAAAACTCTCTTATATTCAGTTATACACTCCAAAACTTCTTCATAATTCTCAAAATTTTCATCTTCTTTATTTCCTGCAAGTTTCTGTGCTATAAAAAAATTCATAGCTCTGCAAACTTTATTTTCTTCTTTCCTTAAAGCTTCTCTATTCTGTTTTAAGCCATTAATATCTACATATTTTTTTATACTTTCATTCATTTCCATCATAATTTCAACCTCCCGTTATGTCGCCAAAGAAATCAATGGCGACTATTGATTTAATTGCTTATATGCCATTTTTAAACCTATTAAATAAGCAAAATTATGATATGGTATGACAGTTCCTATATTGTAAATCCATTCCCAATAATCACAATCATTTTCTGAAATAAATTCACTAAATGTATCACTATTAACATACTCCCAAGCCCATTGCTCTGCACTGGTACAATTCTCTGCTCCTGATATTAAATCATCAAACATTTCAAGAAACTCCTCTTTTTCTTCTTCATTTCCAAAAACTTTTTCTTCCAGCAATTCAGCTTTCCATTTCTCTAATCTTGCTGCTGCTTTTTCATCACAATATTTCTCTTTTCCATTGCTACATGTTGTCATCTTAGATAAGAAATAATCTAAGTCTAATTCTGTAAATGACTTTAATGTTGCTTTCCAAGTTAAGCTAAAAACTGCGTCACCAATATCACCGCTTATATACATTCTATATCCATCAAATATATATCTAACATAGTAATTACAACTCTTTGGGTTTCTCCAATTTAAAATAGTTATATCACCACATTCAACTAATTCTGCTTTATGGTCTTTAAACCAATGCTCTTTTACTTGTTTCTTTATTTTTGTACTTCTACTCATAATATTTACACCCTCTCATTTACTTTTGACTTCCTAAAAAATCACTAATATCACTTGCATAATCTTTAAGTTCTTTGACTTTTTCATCTGTCAATTCGTTGTTTAATTCATGTCTTATTTCTTTTATCAAAGTTGCTGCATAATTCATTCTTGCAACTAATTCAAGATTTTCACTTTGTAATTTCATAACTTCTAAATCTTTCATTTTTTCATTCCTCCTATTTATTTTTCTTACTCTTCTTCTTTTCTTTGAATATAGCAGCTAAAAACTTAACTACTATTTCTCTATCTTCTCTAAGTGCTTGATACTTCTTACCCTTCATCATATCCCCCTAAAACATCATAATTTGAATTGGCTCTGTCTCTATAATTTTTATAAAATCTTCTGGATCATATTCTCTCTTAACTAATTGCTCACCCTTTATCTGAACTTTATCTAAGCCAAGCCCATAAAAATTATCAAAGAATGTTAGTACCCTTAAATATTTATTTAAATCATCAATCTTAAACTCACCTGATTGGCATTTATGGTAATACTCTCTATAAGCTGCTCTTAATATCCCTTTATGCTCATTAATCTTCTAGCCCCTCAATCAAACTTTCTATCTCTCTTTGAACATTATCTATATGCTCATCTAGCTCATTGAACCAACAACCACAATCCTCATCCATTTCTAACTGTCCATATGTTATAGCCTCTGCTAACCATTTAACTCTTCTATTTGCTTTATCTACCTCTTTTTGCATTACTTCTAACTTCTCTAAAATATCCTTCAAACTAATTCCCTCCTAATAGCTCCTTTAAAATATTTGTTTTCTCTCTCCCCTTTTCTCTTCTTATACTTGGACTATCATTTAGAACTGGTGTACACATTTCTAATAATCTATCATAAGTTCTCTTTCCATACTTTCTCTCTATTTCACTTAGCTCTAAATTAGTTGTTATTACAGTTGGAAGTTTATTTCTATACCTTGAATCAATGATGTTATATATCCTAGTAATTGCCCATTCGGTACTTTGTTCCACGCCTAAATCATCAATTATCAATAAATCAGCATTTATAAAGCTCTTAATAACATTACTTTCTCCCTCTTTTCCATAACTGTTGTAAGTGTTCTGTATTCTTTGCAGTATTGCATTTATTCCACACGCAATTACTGGCACTTCTTTAGCCATGAGATAATTAGCTATACAAGAAGTTGCATATGTTTTTCCATTCCCAGCATCACCATAAAGTAATAAACCTATATTTTCATTTTTCATTTGCTTCCACCCTGCTGCATACTTTGAAGTAATATTAAAAATCTTTTGATTCCCTATGCTCTTATCCCAATTTTGAAAAGTTGCACTAAAAAATTGTTTGTCCATCAAGCTATTTGTAAACATCTTATTTAGTCTTATTTGCTTCTCCATAGCATCTTGCTTTTGCTCTTTCTTCAACTTAGCTTCTTTTTTACACTCACAAATTACTGGTACTCGTATTTTTTTATTCACAATAACAACATCTTTTTCTATAAGTTGTCCACAATCTCCACAAGTTTTCAGTGGATTATTAAAGTCCAATTCCTTCTGCTGCAATGTCTGCGTTAGAGCTTGACCTATCATTTCCATTTTGCTTATCTCCCTTCTTACCATCTCTTGCCCAATTTTCTAAAATACCTTTCATATAACTATAGATTGTCTTACCTCTATTACTTGCTATAACTACTGCTTCCTTAACCCACTCTGCTCCATATTGTTCAATATCATTATTGACCTGTTCAACTAATAGAGAAGTAACTCTAAATCCTGATTTTTCTATAATCTTAAAAACTTCACTAAAACTACTACTTAGTTTATTGTCTATATCTTTATCTAAATCTATCTCTTTTTCTTTATCTAAGTCTTTCTCTTTCTCTTGTCGGACTTTTTGGGACACCTTTGGGACATTGTCCCCACTATCTAAAAGTTTCTTTTCTTCCTTTTTCTTTTCCCTCTGTACCCTCTTTTTCTCTGCCCACCTAGTTTCTGAACCAATCATATTCTGTGTCTCAACCATAAAGAGTGCTCCATCATCTAGTTGTTGCATAAGTCCTAACGCTATAAACATTTGAGTTGCAACTTTAACAGTATCTATATCTGTATTAGTAATATTAGATAACATCTCTGGAGTATACGGAATAATATCTCTAAACATAAGCCTTCCTCCAGTATTAATGCTCTTAAGTATCAGCTTTAAATAGAAGTTAATATACTTATACCCATTTTGCTGCATCTCAATAATTTTCACTTCTTCTCTATCAAAAAAATCTGCTTGTAACTTTAACCAATAATACTTCATAACTTCTAACTCCCTTACTTATTCCTACATCTCTCATCAATCCATTTTTGTAAACCAAGCTTATTAACATAAAACTTATTCTCTATTCGAATTGATGGAAAATCCTCATCTTTTAAGATTCTATAAAGTGTGTTTCTACCTATTCCTAAAATTTTCTGTGTTTCACTTGGTGTTATTAAAAGTCTATCCTCCAATATCAAATCCCCCTATTTAAACAAATAATTTTAAATCCATTTTTAACTGTGCTGATAAGCTAAATTCTCTTATAAACTCTAAAGCTTCATTAAATCTCGCCTTTGGAGTATACTCATAAGAATTAATCTCAAAATAATCCTGATACTCTCTATTAATAGCTGCATAAACCCTACTTCTAAAACTTGCATCCTTATAAGCACTACTCTTCTTGCCTCCAAGCAGTTCAATAATCTTACTGCTCTTAGCCCTTTGAATATTTTTTCTTTGAAGTGGTGTTATTTCCATACTTTCTAATGCTTTCTCAATTTTCAAAACTCTTTCTTCGTGATTATCAAGAACATCATAATGTAATTTCAACTGCTCCATAGGATTTAATTGCTTACTAACTCCCCTAACCTGTTTTTCATAAGCATCAAATGCACTAACGTATTCAGCCGTAAATAAAATTCCTTTAGTACCAATCATTTTATTGGCTACCATATCACACCCTTTTTTAGTAACTAAGAAGCAAGGTTGCATTTTATTTTGTACAGTTAGATAACTGCTCTCTATAAAAAACTCTTGATAGTCCAAAGTTGGGCTTTCATCTAAAACATTTATATATCCTCTAATATCTCTCATTAAATGTTTGTGATCTTTGCCAATCCTCTCTGCAACTTCTCTACTATCAACTACAATTGAATTTTCATTATGCTTTATTATTTTCATTTCCTTTTCTCTCCCCTCTATTTTTTCTTTTCACACTTAAAATTACTCTCTTCTTCATATGTCCCCCTAATGTTATATTTAGAAAATATCGCCTATCTGTAAGTTAAGAACTCCTATTATCTTCTTAACCGTTTCTAGTCTTGGTTTATATCCTTCTGTTTTAAAAACATCATAAGTCGCTGCATATGATACTCCAGCATTTAAAGCTACCTTTCTAATTGAAAAGCCTAGCTCGACTCTTTTATTGTCAAGAATCTCTTTTTTCACTCCCTCACCCCTTATCGCTTATGTGATATATTTATATTATATTGTCGTTTAAGCGATAAATAAACTCTCATATTTTGTCATTTAAACAATTTATTAGACAAATACTTCAAATCTCTTCCTTTTTCTCCAATTATCGCATAAGCGATAATAATATTGTTAATTATCGTTTAAAATATACAAAATATGTTAACAATTAAGATAAATATGTATTTTTATAGTGTAAAGTTATCGCTTAAGTGATATAATTGAAATGTAAAGTGAATATTATTCATAGATATTACGATAGGAGAAATAAAAAATGAAAGTATCAGAATTAGGAAAAAACCTTAAAAGGTATCGTAAAGAAAAAAATTTATCACTCAACAAACTGAAAGATTTAGCTGGTGTTGGTTATGCAACCTTGCATGATGTTGAAAATGGTAAAAAACCAAATTTAAGTGTTCCAATACTCGAAAAAATTTCTAAAGTATTAGAAGTATCAATTGAAGATCTATTAGGTTTAGAAGTTGTCCATCATACAGTTGATGATATTGAAAAAACGCTTAGTGCAATATTAGAATCAGATGAGCTCGAACTAGACGGAATTGAATTAACAGAAAAAGAAATTGAAGAATTGAATTATTTATTTAAATTTGGGATAGAATCACTTAGAAGAAGAAGAACTAATAATTAAATATAATTATTAAATTTATTAACAAAGGAGATAAAATGGCTAAAACAAAACATTTGAAAAGAACTATTAATAACAAAGAATATTATTATTCAAGAATACGACATGAAAATTTGAATGGTTCTAAAGACTTATATGCTGAAACAATTAAAGAGTTAGACGAAAAAATTAAAATTTTCAAATTAGAATTAGATAACAATGTTCAATCATCCAAAAAATTATTTATATCTTTTTTTGAATCCTGGTTATTTGAGGTGCATTTTATAAATAAAAAAGCTTCAACTAAAGAAAAATATGAAGGCTTATTCAGAAATTATATTAAAACATATCCAAACTTTAAAAAATTAAAGCTAAATAATTTAGATATTAATGTTTTCCAAACATTTTATAACTCACTTTCACTTAACGGAGTAAGTGAGTCAATAATTAAAAATATTCATAAGTTAATAGCTCCTAATATTAGATATGCTTTTTTTAATAATTTAATAATAAAAGATTTTTCTAAAGCTTTATCTATTCCCAATAGATGCAATGCTCCAAAAAAATCTAATGTTATACCATTTTCACTTGATGAACAATTTAGATTCATTGCTGCAATAAAAGGACATGACTTAGAAACTCTTTATCTAACTGCTTTAAATACTGGTTTACGCCAAGGAGAACTTTTTGCACTTCAATGGTCTGACCTTGATTTTGAAAGTAATCTTATTACTGTAAATAAAAGTGTTAAAGGAATAACTCATGTTTCAAATAAAGGTAGAGAATCAAGTGAAGTTATTATTCAAACAACCAAAACTGAAAAATCTAATAGATATGTTCCAATGCCTCAATTTTTAAAAAATAAATTACTAGAACATAAAATAATAATTGAAGAACAAAAGAAAAATATGAGTAATCTATATACAGATTTAGACTTAGTGTTTCCAAATAAATTTGGAAAATATTTAAATCCAAGTAATGTTCGGAAAAGATTTAAAAAGATATTAAATCAAAATAATTTAAAAGATATCAAATTCCATGATCTTAGACATACATTTGCAACTAGACTTTTTGAAGTTGGTGAAGAACCTAAAGTCATTCAAGAGCTTTTAGGGCATAGTAATATCTCTTTAACATTAGATACATATACTCATGTATTAGATAAATTAAAAGTAAAAGCTGTTAGTAAACTTGATTCATTATATGCAAATATTTAATTTACACCATTTATACGGTGTAAAAAACGGTGTAAAATAATAAAACCTAGGTTCGTTAAAATTAATGAACCTAGGTTTTATCTATGTTTAAAGTACACCCAGTGAGACTCGAACTCACGACCTCTGGATTCGAAGTCCAACGCTCTATCCAACTAAGCTATGGGTGCAAAAGATTTTAATATAAAAAAAAGATAACTAAACTAGTTATCTTCTAATGGAGCGAGAAACGGGACTCGAACCCGCAACATCCACCTTGGCAAGGTGGCGCTCTACCAATTGAGCCATTCCCGCAAATGGTGCAGATAAAGGGAGTCGAACCCCCACATCGTAAGATACCAGATCCTAAGTCTGG
>JBOFRC010000463.1:0-1604 GCA_051650825.1 Sarcina sp.
GAGGTACCACCCGCAGGACCCGTATCCCCGTGAAGGATAGACTGGGTGTCCCCTTTATACACCGGACTCAAGCTCGCTCTGTGACCTCTCTGCTAAGGGCGCCTGAAGACCCGGAGGGTGTCCGAAGCATGCCGAGACATGGTCGTAGGCGGTTTCGCTACCCAGAGGCTACGCATAAAAGGGGATCCGAGACCACCGGTGCCACTGGTCGACGGTACCATTACCATTATCATGTGTAATGACGGACCCCGGTGGAACAGACTCTTGTGTTGACCATTGATAGTACCATGGTATTGTGTACAAGTGTTTCGAATGTGTATTATGCATATATCCCTGTTGTCTCTGAGTGTGCGGAAATAAAGGCAAATGCACCTTACACAGGCTGTCTCCCAGCTTTGCGTTTTTATTGACATAATAATGTGTACAGTGCTTGGGTACAAACGTAATGCAGATGAGGTGCGGTGCGGTCATGAAGCTCTACAGGAGTACAAACATAATGCAACACACAAAGACAGTCTCTGTTTCGAGCTACGCTTTATTGACTTGTACATGAACAACACCCGGGTTACAATTTAGATAAAACAAGTCTGTATGTTCCCATCGGCAAGAGGCAGGACATCCCGGGTTCGGTGGTTAGTGTGCGTAGTCGATGATCACCGCCTTGCTAGGCGTCCGAACGTGCCGCCCAGCTCATCTTTGTACCATTCCCACATAGACCGCCACGGCTCCCGGAGAACAGGCCGGGGCTCCCAGATCGCATGTTTGTAGAAGCACTCCGCACCAAAGTAGCAGATGCCTCGACCCTCGTTGAAATAGTGGCACGGTTTTCCTCCCATGTACGCCTTGTATCTCTGGATCAGCTGCCGTTTCTCTGCCTCCGTCCTCACCCAGTCGGCGCTGGGCACGTAGAACTGTGATGTACGCCTACACACCGGACATGTCTTTACGTGTGTACCGTCCACATGTTTCACGCTCCTCCACTTACGGATACACTCCAGACAGAAGCAGTGCTCGCAGCTAGGCAGAATCCCGAATCTGCGCTCCTTCGGATTTGTCTTATCCAATACCACATCGTAGCACACATTGCAAACCATGTCTGAGTTACACCTAGCGGTAGGCGTCCTCTCGTAAGGATCGCAGACGGAGTGCCTCGGTGTTGTATCGTAGCGCCACGCCGCGTCCGGCTGCCTCATCTCGTATCGAATGCCGAACGGAAGCCTTGGTGCGCTCTCGTGGTGCCACGCGGCTACTGTCCTCCTCCCGTGACGGTCGCCGATCGCTTGCACTCTCGCGGCGTTCTCGGTGTAATGCCCGGTAGGTATGGACCCGGTAGTCCGTCTGCTCTGCTGCAGCCTCCATGGTGCCAGGCGCGGAGGCTGGGGCTGGTAACAGAGCGATTTCCCAGCACCTCCGTTTTCTCCTGGCCACGACAGCTTTCTGCCCAGCCGCTCACACGACTGCTGATGGCTTTATTTCCTGCAAAATGTGTGTGTACGGTTGCCAACTTCCACTAGTAGAAATACAGACAGGGTTGTTGTTGTTGAAGCGTGTTTTGTTTCGGAAGAGTAACTCATGTTTGATTGTGTGAGGGACAGATTCAACCT
>JBOFRC010000464.1:0-5492 GCA_051650825.1 Sarcina sp.
TGTTTTTTAACATATAAATATCCTTCCTTAATTTCTCTAAAAATAATTGTTTTTTTCTCTTGGTCTTTTTTTACATAACCATCAACACTTAAAAATATTTCTGAAATACCTGAAATAATATATGAAATCCCATTTAACATGAAAACAACCCCTGGACCGCATAAAGAAACTAATACTCCACCTATTGCAGGCCCAATTAAAAACGCAAGTTCACCACTGCCAGCATATAAAGAATTAGCTTGTGAAAGCTCATCCTCTTCTAAAATAAATGGTAAAAATCCACTTGCCGCTGGTGCAAATATAACATTCATAATACTCATTCCTAATGTTATTAAATAAAAAACAAATATATTATTTACGAAAAATAATGCTATACCTAAAAAACCTCTAAGTATATCACACCATATCATAATTTTCTTTTTTGAAAATTTATCTGCTAATACACCCATAAAAGGTGATAAAAAAGCCCATGGTAATACCATAATAATAGATAATGTTCCCATTCCTAATATAGGATTATCAAATTTTAAAACATACAATGATAGTCCTATCATATTTATTCCTGAGCCAAGCGTAGATATAAATTGACCAAAGAACAAAAGTGTAAAGTCTCTTTTAGTAAAAATAAAATTTATTTTTTTTCTCATATCTTTATAATTCCCCCAAAATAAAAAAATCTGCTTTCAATATAAACCCGAAAACAGATTGCACTAAAAAAGACTTAATGTCATTAAAAACAGTAAGAATTGTAAATAGTATACTAAACCTATAAATCGGTAACAGAAATCAAACCTTTTATCTAAAGATAAAAAGATTCTGAAAGCTATTCTGTTCAAACTGAAATATAGATTAATTATTCACTCTTTACACCTCATTTATTATTTTTATAATTTGATTATATGTATACATTTTAGCATATATACTTAAATTGGAAAATACAAAAAAGATATATCTTAGAACATATGCTAATTTGATATATCTTTAAAATTTTTTAATCAAAAATATCTATTATATTTTTAAAGCAACTATTTTCTAATAAAATATACTAAAATTTATTAATAATCTATAATTTTGACATTTATAAGACCTGTTGTATTAATGAAAATTTTTCTTTCATCGTAAGTATTAGAATACATATCTTCAACAATGCCTTTCACATCAATTTTACTACTTATATTATAATTTTCTGGCATTACTATAAAAGTACTAAATAGTATTTTATAATTCATTGAATGAACACTTTGCTCTTCATCAAGTGCAGTATATTTAATCATTATATTAAGGTACGCTGATACAATCAATTTATGTCCTGTAAGTATTTGATTTTCTTGTGAAGTAATTTTGGGTGTTTCTATTAAATGATATTTAAATATATTAATTGTTCCTATCAACTCGTTTATTTCTGCAATATTAGGCTTATTCATTGGAACTACAAATTCTTCTTCAATACTTAATTGTTTAAATGTTGATATACCCATATCTATAACATGTTTTAATTCTTCTTGTGAGACTTCTATTACCCCAGCTGATAAATTATCAATTTGATATTCAAAAATAGCACTTGCTAAATTTATAAGTCTATCATTACAAGCAGCTGCTATTACTTCTACTTTATAAGATATAATTATTTTATCATTTACTTCAATATCACCAATAAAAACACCTTTTTCTAGTTCAATAGAATTAACTCTTCTATTATTAACCTTAAAGCTCCCTTCTACTAAACATACATATTTAGATAATTTATCTTTAAATATTACATTTTTAGCTTCAACATCTCCATCATTTGTTATAATTACAGTATATTCTATAATATCTTTTAATACAGTAAATTTTTCGTCTGCATTTTTTACTAAACTTAAATGTATATAAACCACTGGAAGTTTAACTATATTACTTAAACTTTGATCAAATTGATTTATACCTTGTGCGTCATATACATATGTGGCAATTGTTTGATTACAAATTTCTTTTGTTACAGCATCTACAACTTTAGCTTTAAATTCTATGATAAACTCATCATCAACTCTAATTTCTCCTAATATTATTCCTGCTGTAATATTTTCACAGCTAATTTTCTTCCCATTAATCTTTACACTTCCTGTAATAAACTCAAGATTTTTATTCAATGTATCAAAAACTTTTACATTTCGAAGATTAATATTTCCGTTGTTTATAATGTATATTTGATAATTAACAATATTCCCTACAACAACTGCATATTCTTTTGTTTTTGCAAATATTGATAATATTGGATTCACCACTTTAACCCCTCCTACATTTGTCGATTAATTTATTTTATCCTCTTAAAATTTACCTATATTATTTAAGTTTATTGAATATCCACTATGCCACACACCCTGTTTTTATATCTTTTTTAATTCTATAAGCTTTTAATATCTACAAGAATATCAAATTTTTCAATATTTATTTGCATCATAAAATTTTATAATATAATTAAAGACGCTCAACTTAATCTGAATTTATTAGATTATATAACATTGATATGTAAATTTTAGTATCTACATACTTTTTAGCAAATATTAACATCAACAAATAATAGAAGACATCTATGAACTTCTCTTTTATTTAATCTTCTATAACATATCCCTTCAATGTAAGGAGTAATTTGTATTCTATTACCTCTTATTAAATCAGCAATATGTTTATTACCTATTTGTTCTGGAAGTATAACAAATATACTTTTCAGCTTTTCATAATGTGCCACATGTCCACTCTGCTGTGCCACATCAGCAACATAAGTCAAATTTTCTTTTATTCTTATTTCCGTAACTAGTTTTTTTCCTGTAAGCCTTTGTCCTTCATTTGAATATCCCACTTCTGTTTCTACAAGTCTAAAATCTTCTACCTCAGCCCAAGCTACAATATCTAAAATTCGTTCTATATCTGGTTTTTCTGGTAAAATCACTAATATATCATCGACTATTTCTTCTTTAAAATATATTGTTTTTTCTGGCATAGCTGAATTTAACTTACAATACATAAAATCCCTCCTAACATAAATCTACAATAGCCATAAATGTAATATTATTATAAATACATCGCGCATCCATTTGTATTGAATTTATATCTTCTATTACTATACTTGGAGTTACTAAAGCATTCTTATTTAAGTTTTCTGGCATTACTACATATACACAAAATGGTACATTAGTATAAACTCTATGAAGTGATTCCTCTGCTTCAAATGCTACATACTCAACTTTTATACACATATTCCCTTCAATTAAATACTTATATCCTGTTGTCCGTTGTCCTTCTAATGAAACTCCTACTGGTGTTTTTATTAATTTTTCACATTTTATACAAGGCTCTACCCATACTTTTGTAATTTGTTCTATATCTGGCTTCTGAACAGGAATACAAAAAATACAGTCTAAATTTGTTTGTTTAAAAATTTCTACGTTATTTAAACAATATTCGTTTATATTGTTATACTCAATCAAATTTCTTAAAATCTTTGCCATACTACCTCCCTCTCTTTTTTAGTTTTATAAAATTCTCTATCTATACTATGCTTTTTCTCTAAAAAAGGTTATTATCTACTTTAAACTAAAATTCAAAGAAAACAAGCAAGGATTCCCCTTTCACCCTCAGGTGATTTGGAGAATCCTTGCTCGTAAGCCTTAGGTATACAATTACTTCAGTTCCCTTATACACCATTAATATATTTATCTGAAACTATTTTTTCGTAGATTATTAATAGTATTGCCCCTACTAAATAACAAAGTATATCTTTAATATCAAATGTGCTCCCTATTAATATTCTCATAAAGATATTATCTTGAAATCCTAAAATTTTTACTATATTAAAATACTGTAATACCTCTACAAGGGAAGCAAAAAGAAATATATATATGGGTAAAAATCTAATTTTAACAATAAAACTCCTTATAAAGGTATATAAAAGAACAACCACTAGAATATCACCAATATAAGGTCTTATAAAAGCATCTCTTATAAATAAAGCAATAAATATTTCTACAAATAATAAAATAATAAAACCAATCAAATATTTATAATTTAATTTAAACTTCATATTTCCCCCTCTTACAATAAATATTATAAATAGAATTATACATTATAATATTACTATAAAAATTTTTACTATTTCATAATTCACATTATATTTACTTAATAAACACACTATAAAACAAAATTTCATAAAAAATGACTATTTTTCATAAATTATAAAAAATAGTCATTTAAAATTTAATTTAAGTTCTTTAAGTATTTTAAAATCTAATTATTGAAGCTTTGTAACTTCAGCATTATATGTACCATATACTGTTCCTTCACCTACAATATGCCCTTCCATAGCATTATATAAATCATTCAAACCAAATCCTGCTTTTAAATTTAACATATCATCTAATGCATAAACAGTCATTGTATATTTATGTGGGAAGTTTACAGGAACCATTCCACCATAATGATATGCTTGGTCTCTAGGAACTTGGAATCCTTTAAGAGTTACAAGGTTTAAAGGATATCCATTAGCATAACTATTAACCCCCTGTATCATATTACTCGCCATAGTTGTACTAGCATTACTAGGTAATGATGTTAAATCTGATGAAATATCAGATGCTATCCAATGAATCCAAGGGAATCCCATTATAGGAACTGTATCATAATCTATAAGAGTAATTGCATATGACTTAGTATTTTTAGGTGCTCCTGACCATTCTAAAGGAATTGACTCAAGTGGCATAGCTCCTAACTTATCTTTTGAAGCAGCACCATACTGAGCATCTATAATACCATCTTTGATTCCCGCTGATGACACTGTCATTCTTGTTATAGGAATATAATTGTTAGGATTATCACTTACTGCTGTTGGCGTTTGTGTTGTTGGTACTGGCTTTGGTGTTGGTGTTGTATCCTTTGTACTCGAACAAGCAATTCCACTAGCTGAAATCCCCATAAATAAAGCTAAAAATAGACCTATTGACTTTAATTTAAAACTTTTCATTAAATTTTCCTCCTAAAATAAATTTCTCATTTAGTATGCCCAGAGGTTGAATATTTATTTTAGATTAATATGCCAATAAAATAACCATTTAATTGAAATTTTTTTGTATCCTTTGCTAGACAAACTAGAAGTATAATGCAGTTAACCGTTAGATATTTGACTAAATTATATAGGATTAATATCTACAAAAATAAGGGACTGATTATTATGACCAAAAAATGTATCTATTGTGGAAAAAATATTTCTCAAGATGCACCTAGCATAAAAGTTGGAAATAAATTTGATGATTTTCATGTTTGTGATGAATACTGCAAAAAAAAATTTGAAGACTTTGATAAATATGCTAGAAAGAATTCTAAGTTTTTTCTCTTAGGTCTTCTGGCTATTTTTATAATATATCTTATAGGATTAATTTTTAATGCATTTGATTCTATATCATTTTTATTATTTGCAACTGGTATTTTAATATATATTTTTCCTTTTGCAACACCTCAAA
>JBOFRC010000465.1:0-1273 GCA_051650825.1 Sarcina sp.
CCCAATACCAGTGGGGGAAAGTTACTAAGTACATTTACTGAAGTACTGTACTCAAGGACAATTTTGAGGTATTTATACTTTACTGTATTTCCTTTTTCTGCTATTTTATACATCTACTCCACTACATGTCAGAGGCAAATATTGTACTTTTTACTCCACTATTTTTATTTGATGTATTGTACTTGTAGCATGATGTTAGACTCTTAAATTTGGTTATCCATCAATGGCTGACCGCAGGGTTTCCACCTCTCACACTGTGTAAACAAATCCCAAACAAATGTTACGCCAAACAATAGAAAGCCACAAAGCCATGTGGCTTTAACAGCTATAGGTTTCACAGAGACGTCTATTTGTTGCCGACAGCTGTTTGTATGAAGTTTATTCAATACCTGTAGCCATCAAACAGCAGCAGGATCAAGATGTGTGTCTCCAAATTTAAAGAGAAGCTGTGCACATTTTTACGCCCGAGGCACAGCACCGTTAACTTTAACATTAAGTGTTATATAATAATATAATAATAATAATATTATATCCAGTGAAATTATTTGAAATAAAGCAGCCAAGAAAAAGTCCAAACATTGTTTTCTCAACAGAGTCAGAATATTTTTTCCTGTATATTATTACAGTTTTCAATGTTGCTGCTTAAAATGCATCATCTCACAGTTATGGCATCACTACGCGCATGGAAGCTTATCCATAAACCGAACGCACCGACTCTAATCATTAAAGTAGCAAAAGATATGGCAACCAATAGTAATAATGCAAACATTTTACAATAAGTTACTGTTGTTGCTGTTACTGCTGATCATTGGTCTATGCACGGACAGGAATTTCAGTGTTTCTTAAGCTAAATCATAAATTCAGCAGTGGTGGAAGAAGTATTCAGATCCTTTACTGCAGTAAAAGTACTAATCCCACACTGTGAAAATACTCCACTACAAGTAAAAGTATATAAGTGTTAAAGTCCTCACAGTGCAGTAAAACGTTCCTGTCAGTGTTTCCTGTTATATCTGATGTTTCTGGATTAATATTCCTGCTGCATTCATGTGTGTGTTGCATTTTACTGCTGCAGATGTTTAAGGTTGAGCTGATTTTAACTACTTTATACACTCATAGTCATCTGGACACTGTTTTCAGAATCAAGACGTTTCGGCTTCATTCAAGTCATTCTCAATTGTGGAAATGGTCTCAGAAATTTAAGCTACTCTGTGTTGCTTAGGCCCTGCCCTCAGGGAAGAGTCTTCCTGAGTATCTGCTGTTTACCCTGCCTAGT
>JBOFRC010000466.1:0-5716 GCA_051650825.1 Sarcina sp.
TTTTGTCCGTAACCTGTCTGAAAATATGTTAAATTTTCACAATATTGTATTCCTTGGAGTGAAACTATACCGTTTACATTATTTCGAGAAATGCTTTTTAATTGAATTAGTTCACCATAAGTAACAGGAGTTTTTTCAAGAGTATCTTTATTATTAGGAAATACAAGTTCATTTTTAATATTTGATACTAATAATGTTTTAAACTGAGAATCAGGGATATTTATAACTAAATTATTAGTAGCATTTATAATTTTATTCGTTAGATTCAGAATTTGTTGAGTATTGTTTTCTTTAAGCGCGTTTTGACCTTGGTCAATTAAATTTTGCAATGTAGTAACGCTTGCAGTACTAAAGTTAGGAGCATTAAGTTTCTGTGGTAGACTTAGAACTTTATTAGCATTAGATATAGCATTTTGTAGGGGCTTTTTATTAAGAATTAAGTCTTTTATAGCATTTTGTAAGTTAGTTATAGATATAGCAACATCTTGAGCTGTTGCGTTTTTATTGCTTACTACAGCTTCTCCAGCTGTAATAGCATTTTGCAATGCTATTACACTATCTGGTGTGTATGCATCAGTATTTATGGCTTTTGCTGTATTTATTTCATTTTGGAGAGCTTCTGTATTGACTACTAAGGTTTTTATTGCATTCTGTAAATTAGTCATTGCTGTAGTAACATCTTGGGCTGTTGTATCTTTATTATTTACTACAGATTCTCCGGCTATTATAGCATTTTGTAATACTTTTATACTATCGGGTGTATATCCATGAGTGTTTATAGCTTTTGCTATATTTATTTCATTTTGTAATGATACAGTATTTTTAACTAAATTTTTGATCGCATTTTGCAAATGGTTAAACGCATTTGCAAATGTCTCAACCGTAGTGTCATTATTATAAGTATTTAAAATATTTATAGCATTATTGAGAGCTGATTGAAAAGTATTTACACTATTTTGAGTATAAGAACTTAAGTCCAGATTGTATGCTGAAGTTACTTCATTACTTAAATCTAATATATAACCTAAAGAATTTTTATTGAAACCAAAGGCTGAATATAGGGTATTTAAAGTTGCATTGGAGTTTGAAACACCATTTAAACTAGAATTTTGAGAAAGCGTAATATTTATGTTATTTATATAATTCCAACGAGTAGGAATTAAAGGAGCATTAGTTACATTTCCTTTTATTATGAAATTCCCAGATCCAGAAAATAGTGTAGAAGTCCAAGTAGAAGTTGTATTAATAGCTGTTAAATTTACATTTTCTAATGTTACAGTTAAGCCATTTATATTTATTGAAGAAACAAAATTTCCGACACTGTTACAATTTAAAATAATAGAATTTCCATTACCGTTTATAGTTATATTTTTATTTAAATTTATGGATAACTGATTATAATTATTATATGGCAGAGTGATATTTTGTCCTAATTCTATTAATCCACCGTTTTGAATAGCAGTGTAAAATTGTTGGGAATTATAAACTATAGTAGGCGTTTCAGTTTCTAATATTGTAGTGCTTTTTTTCAGTAAATTATTTTTTGATTGGTGACTGCTTAGTAATATTTTATTATTTGTATTTGTTTTATGATGAATGGCTGAGGTACTTAATCCTGTTGTCGATATAACTCCTGTTAACATGGTTGTTCCTACTATTAATGCTAAAATTTTATTTTTATTCATATTAAAAAACTCCTTTTAAAAAAATTTATTTATCAATATGAGTTTACTCTTTAAAATTTAAATTATAATAATAGAAATAGTAAATTAAAGAATAAAAATATAGAATTTAGTGTTTTATAAGTATTAGGAAAAATATAAAAAGAACTATTTCTAGTCAAAAATAGAAATAGTTCTTTTTATATTTTGTCTAAACAGATGTTGAAGTTGTAGTTAATTTAATTAACTTTTTTTCAGGAAAATTTTATTATGATATTTAATTTTCTCTAGATGAATTAATTATATACGCTTTATAGTATATTTAAAAAATCTTTTTTTTTGATACTAGCATAAAATATTGCTATGAGAATTTTTTGTTGAGGATAGTTTAAATACATATCTTAGCACTCAAAATATGTATTTAATTAGGTGAAAATAATAAGGCTATTAAAAGATGAATTAAAGTAATTTTAGTTGCTAATGCATAAATTTTCTTTATAAATAAAAAATATGCATTAGTTTTTATTATAGATTTAGAGTTAATATGTAGACATTAAAATTATATTGTATATATATTTGTAGGAGCTGTGTAAAGTGGTATAAATTTGTATAAAAAATATTATTTAACTATATTTTGCATATAAATTTTTGAAAAATTTTTCATTTAATAATATATTTTGTATGTTTTTTGGTATAATTATGATGAAAAAAGTATTAAATGGGAGATTAAATATGTTAAATTTTAAAGACTTAGAATATTTTAAAAGTTTAAGTGAAACTAAAAGTTTTACAAAAACGGCACAAGATTTTTATGTATCGCAACCGTCGATCTCAAATGCTATAAGAAATTTAGAAGACTATTTTAAGGTGAAATTAATAAATAGAGAAAAATTTGAAAAATCTATATCAGTTACTTCTTATGGTATTGAACTATTAAAGGTAATAGATCAAATAGATGGTGCTTTAAACATCTTTGAAGAGAAGATAAAAAAACAACTTAAAGAACATGTTGAAATGGTAATAGGGATACCTCCAATTGTAGATAATGCTATTCTTAAAGACTTATTATTTAAAATTTTTAATATAAATAACTTTGGAAAAACAGAAATTATATTAGAAGAACATTATATGATTGATTTACATAAGAAACTACAAGATGAAAGTATTGATTTAATAATAGGATATTATTTAGGAAAGAAAAATTATGTACATAATATAAAAAGTATATTTTTAACATCTTTAAAAATTAATTTTTATGAAAAAAAGAAAGATTCAGGCATAGAGAAACCTTTTACTCCAAAAGATTTAAATGATGTTACTATAGTATCTTTAATAAAACCATCAGTACATTCTAGGTTAATAGAAAAAGTACTTACAGAGTTTGATATTCAACCAAAAGAAATAATTTATGTAAAAGATTTCAATATATGTGAGACATTAATTGAAAATGGATCGGCTGTTAGTATATTTGGGGAAGGCAGTTGTTCGGGAAACACTAATATAAGTAGTAAACCAATAGATAGCTTAATAACCATAGATTTATTTTTAGAATATAATTATTTGAAAAGCTTTAATAATATTAATAGTGAATTTTTGGAGAAAATCATAATAAGTACTTATGAATAAAAACTAAAATTCTACTAAAATTCAATCGGAAAATGAGTAGTATATCAACTAATAGTAGTGGTATACTACTTATTTTTTAGATAAAAAATTTATTAAATTAATAGATGTTTAAAAAAAATTCATATTTTGTAAAATTAGCTTAAAATTTGATTTAGTTTGCTATCATTATAATTTAGTTTGATTCTTAGATTTATTGGTAAATTAAAATAAAATATTTTTATAGAACTATAAAAATTTAGTATATTATCAACATAAAGTAATTGAGTTGTTAAGGAGAAAATATATGGTAAAAAAGATTGAGTTAGAATATTTTAAAAAGTTAGCTAGCATTAAAAATTTTTGTAAAACAGCAGAGTTTTTTTTTGTATCACAATCTGTAATTTCTAAAGCCGTACAAGAGTTAGAAAAAAATTTTGATGCTAAATTGATAGTAAGAAAGCAGTTTAGTAGAGCGGTTGAGTTAACAGAAGAAGGAAATATTCTTTTGCAAGGTATACAATATATAAATCTTGAATTAGATAATTTACAAGAGGATTTAATTGATTTTAAAGAAAAGGAGTTTTTAAGAATAGGTCTTCCGTTTTTAGGAGATAATGCACAACTAAAAAAATACTTGGATATTTTTTTGAAAGATACTGCAAGTGAACAGTTTAGAGTTGAGTTAATAGAGGATACAATGGTAAATTTACAAAAAAAACTGCAAAATGAAGAGTTAGATTATGTGTTCTCATATTATTTGGAAAAGAAAAAATCTTTAAAAAATGTACATAGTATAGACTTTAATGATATGTATACGTCTATCTATAGTATAAAAGAGAGATTTCCTAAACATAATATTGAAGATTTAGATATTTTGAATAATCAAGTTTTAATTTCATTGAAAGATGGAACAATGCATGCGCGGTTAATTAAATTATTTTTAAAGAAGTATAAAATAAAACCTAAAAAAATAGTTTATGTAGATACATTCACATTATTAAAAAAACTTATAAGTGAAGGATATGGATGTACAGTATTTGCATCACAAACTTTTAGTAAAACAGAAGGGATTTATGAATTTCAATTAAAAGAAAAAATATATTTAAAAACTTGTATTGAATATACTCAACAAAAAAAATTTTCGAAAATAGATCAAAAATTGATTAAATCTTTAAAAAACTTTAATAACTTAGGAGATGAATAAACATGGATTTTATTGATATGAAGTTTTTATATGCAGTATATAAAAATAAAAATTTTTCTAAAGCGGCAGAAGAGCTTCTAGTGACGCAGCCCACAGTATCACATCGAATAAAACAATTAGAAGAGGAATTAAATAAGCCTTTAGTTTTGAGAACTAAATTTAGCAGAGAAATAGTTCTTACAGTAGAAGGATTAAAAATAATAGAGAGCTTCAAAAAAATTGATAAAACACTTAAAATGTTAAAGAATGATATGGAAAAAGTAGGTGCTGGTACAATAGAACTTGTTGTTCCAAAAATAGAAGGGCTTAGAGTTCTAGAAAATAGCTATTTAGATTTTTATAGTGGAGTATTTAAGCAAAAATATAATGTGAATATAGATATAACTACTGAAATAGATAAAAAGCTAACATATAAAAGAATGAAAGAGACTAATAATATTTTTAGGGTTGTTTTTTCAGAGGAGGAAAAGTTTGATTCAGAATTGGAAAAGTATATTTTTTTTAAAAGATATAGACTATATGAAATATCTTTTAAAAAAAGTGAATGTGAAAAAAATAAAACAGTAATTTTTATGGGGAAGAAAACATTGTATTCGAAACTTGTAAGAGATTATTTAAAAGAAAATAATATAATGGTAGAAAGAGATATTTATACTAATAGTTTTGAATTATTGGATTTTCTTGTCGAAGAAAATTTAGGAATAGCATATGTTTTTGAAGAAGATAATTTTTCGAAAGAATTAAAAAAGGAAGATATATTTATACAAAAAAAACCATTAAATAAATATATCTATATATATTTTGAATCTTTTAAAAATTCAGAATATTCTAATAAAATTTATGATTTTATAAATATTTTATTAGATAAATATTAAATTCATAGTTTTTTATTTTAATAAATAAATTATGAAAATATACAAATAAAGGAAAAATTTATGAAAAATAAAAAAATAGCAACAATTTTAGCAATTACTCTTACAGGGAGTTATATTATTCCTGCAAATGCAATTGCAAAACCAGTAATAAATAAAACTATTTTAGTTAGTAAAAAACAAAAAAAGGTACTACAGTAAAAGATGATAATAGTAGTGAGAGTAAAGAGCAACAAAATTTAAAAGCAGATCAGTATCTAGCTAACTCAAATATTAATTTTTATAATATTGGGGGGGCACATCTGCAGAATTAGCTTTTAATACAACTAATATGAAAATGAATGTTACAAGAAAAAGTGGAGATTTAGGAAATG
>JBOFRC010000467.1:0-1992 GCA_051650825.1 Sarcina sp.
TGTTTATATTGTGTGCCGTGTCCGATCCTGAGATGGACCATCGCCAGAAGGAGATTAGTGACCTTGTCAATCAGGCTGCATATCAGGCTCACCTCCGAGAGCTTGAACAGCACATTAGCATGCACCAGAAAGCAGAACCATCCACCACTCAGCCTTCCATCAGTCATCTATCCACCAGCCAGCCATCAAACAGGAAGCAAGAGGTTAGGTGGATTAAGAGGGACAGTGATGGAAACATTATTTACGGCAGGCCCAGATCATCCCGAAAACGAAGAGGTCAGATTTTTTTTTACATTCATGTTTATTAAATTGTAGACTTTATCTCCAGATCTAGTTTTGCATCTTGAAATGGTATACAAAATGATCACAAGTCATAGGTCTGAATTAGAACATATCTGAGGTTATTATTACATACCTGTGCCTAGCTTCAGGTAAAGTTTGTTTCATTGAGTGTAAAAAGCAACAGCTTTTTTGCTACAGCAGGTCCCAGTCTCAGCCAGAGTCGGAAGACAGGTGTCTCTCATGTCAGGGCTCCGGAAACCAGTGGGGAAGTGACCAGTGACTTTCCTTCCGTTACTGCAGGTGTGTTCTTTATTTTGACTACACTGGTTCAAAACAATATGTTCATTTAGTATGTTAATATTTATTATTACTACAGTTTTTCAATATTGTGCATTGTTTTAACAGAGTCCTTCCTTCAAGAGCTTAAATGCTCACTGGGTGAGGACATACATGAGGATGAAATACCACCTCAAACCTCAACAGACTGGTCGACCCGAAAGAGCCTCATATCAGGGTGGTGGGAGAAAGAGAGACCCCGACTGGTCAACACCATGGTGGCTGGACATCATGCGACAACTCGGATCTGCCAACATTGTGGAAACGGTCCAGCCGTTATCCGTTGTTGTGACTGCCGACCACACCCATTCCTCTGTGGCCAGTGTGATGTCAGAGTCCACCAAGGTCAAGTGTTTCACAACAGGGATTCAATGACACTTGGATTTTTTCATCTGTTGCCTCCCACAACTTGTGTTGTGGAGAGGGTTCTAACCCAGTGTGGTAAGTTGTAGTTTTTGAAAGTCACATAAATAAATATGTTATTCTTTAATTCTCATCCATGTTGTTGTTTTTTTCAAGAGCGTCTTGTACCTTTGGAGATGCCAGAGACAATATGCGGTTGTCTACAAGGATCGTCCAGTGTCATCACAGGACAGTCCATAGTTGTGGTTACAATGGCTGGTAAGAAGAACTTTATGGGTGGGGTGGGGGTCACTTCTGTAGAAGTGTCTGCAGAATTTCAGCCACAGGTATTTGCTGATCACACCTCGTATATACTCCCTCTCACTTTGTCACAACTATGAACATATAAAAATCATGATTATGTTACATTCATACATGTTACATTGTGGAACACATATCCAGAAATTTTCTTTATCATGGCTGGAAATCCAGTTCAATAGGTTGTGTGTTGTGTGTTGATTAGATTGTCTGGGCCCACCTATGTGGAGGAAAACAGTTAACCTTTGTTTGAATGGGGATAGTTAATTTGCCTGACAAAAGTGTGACTTCCAATAGAGTGCCTTACAACATGTTTGTAGAAGTGTCCTCCTGGTCCATCCTTAGTCAAAGGTTCCCATATCAGTTGTCAGAATGACACAGTTTGCGTCTGTCAAAATTAACTGTGAGTATATATTTCCTTCTTTTTCCAGGGCGATATAATCTCAGATTGCCTCAGATTAGATGCAAGGCATGTGAAGCCACTTGGAGTCCTGGAGTGGATGACCTGATCCATAATCACTACTGGCCTGCCACTTCTCACCATTCAACTGTGTACTCAACAGATGTCCTTTTTTCTTTTGAAGAGCTGAAGATGGCAGCACCAGGGATGTCTAGCCAAGCATTTCTTAGAATGCTGGATCAACGCACTGTTCGCTTTGGCCGTGTAAGTATTTGTGGTAATAACTGTGTAACTCAATAAATAATACTATGAGG
>JBOFRC010000468.1:0-1576 GCA_051650825.1 Sarcina sp.
AGTAAGCCTAATACAAGTAATCCGGATACAAATAAACCGGATACAAATAAACCAGCAGAAAAACCAGCTGCAACAGAGCATACAACAAAAATAACAATAGAAACACCAAATGGAAAAGTGCTAGGAACAACAAGTGTGATTGGAGAAGCAGGAAAAGAAATAAATCCACCAACAATTCCATCAGGAGATAAGATAGTAAAAATAATAGTAGATGGAAAAGTGGTTTCAAGCGTACCAACAAAAGTTGGGGATAAAAATAGTCATGTTGTAATAGTTGTAGAGCCAAAAGATGGAGAAGGAAATACATCTGGAACACAAAAACCAGAAAGTAAACCTAATACAAGTAATCCAGTAATTAAAACTCATAATGGAGTTAATAAAAAAGCTCTAGGGAATGAAAATGGAGCAGCAAATATAATAAAAAATCCATCAGTAAACTCTAATATAAATAATACTTCGAATATAAATTCAGATACACAAGGAATTAGTAAAGTTATTACTAACACTGTTCAACAAGGAGCAACAAAAATCACGCAGTTACCGGATACGGGTTTAAGTAGTGCTGAAAATACTAAGGCAAATGATTTAGGCGCTGGTTTAGCAACGATTCTAGGTTTAGGTGCTTTAGTAGGATTTTTAAGAAAAAATAAAAAATAAAAAAAATAAATTTATTGGCAATTATATAATTGCCAATAAATTTGTAATTATAGAGGTGAAGATAATGATACACAGCAATATGCCAATAAATATTCAACGAGTTAATCGTACAGAGAATACAAAAGTTCTTTTAACTGGGAAAATTAAAGTAATCGTTAAAAATCAGGCAGGAGTACCTTTAAAAGTTTATGAAGCTTCAGGACAAACAGGAAGTAGAATAGGAAATATTATAAGTAAATTAGATATTCCTAGTAACGCAAAGATAACATCAATATCAATAGAAGGGAAATTATATGAGGGACAAGCGGCTATTAATGAATTAAATAATACTATATATGGAAATCAGGATACTTTAAGTATTGTTGTTAATGTTGAGCAGCAAGTTAATGTAATGAGTAATATTTACTTGAATAATAGAATGGTCAAAGAGATACAAACAAATAATGATATTATAACTAGTAAAAAAGCTATTTTATATTTCCCAAATGGTCTCTTTAAAAGTCATCACATTACTTGGATAGAAATAAATGGACAAAAATTTACGCACTTTGTTTTAGATGGAAATAAATTAATAGTAACAGGTAGTATTCCAGTACCCCAGTTAACAACGTATTCTGTAATTGGAAATTTTGATAATGGCGCTCAGAAAGATTTTCCTGTGAATAAACCTGCGAAAGTGAAGCCTGCAGAGAAAACACCGGAAGCAAGCAAACCAAAGGTTGATAATCCTGCGAAAGTGAAACCAGCAGAAAAAACACCAGAAGCGAGCAAACCAAAAGCAGATAATCCAACAAAGGCGAAGCCAGCGGAGAAAACACCGGAAACAAGCAAACCAAAAGTAAATAATCCTGCGAAAGTGAAACCAGCAGAGACAACACCGGAAGCAAGTAAACCAAAGGTAGATAATCCTGCGAAAGTG
>JBOFRC010000469.1:0-2865 GCA_051650825.1 Sarcina sp.
AGGTAAGGTTATTATTAAGGTAGTTAATCAAGATGGAAAAATTATTGAACAGTCTAATCATGAAGGAAATGTAGGAAGTAATTTTAATCCAATAATAATACCAAATGGAGATACAATTAATAATATTACTGTAAATGGAGATAATGTAAGTAATGCTCCTACAACTATTGAAAATGGGACAACAACTATTATTTATCATATAACTGCACCAGTTAAAAAAATAAATAAAAATACATTACAAATAATTGTTAAAACTGAACAAGGACAAATTATAAGTGATACAAGTTCATTAGTTAAGGATGGAAGTTCAATTCAAGGTATAATAATTCCTAGCGGTTATCATTTAGTGAGTACAGTAGCTACTGTGAATGGTAATAGTGTATCAAACATTCCTACAACAGTTGAAGGAAATACAAAAATTATTTATACAATTGAGCCAAATTCTCCTAAAAAACCAGAAAAGCCAATTGTTAATGATGGTACTATTACAATTAAATATGTATATAATGGAAAAGTAATAAAAGAATCCAATTATAACTCAAGTGTAGGTACACCTTTTAAAATTGGAAATATTCCAAATGGATATAAAATAAGTTCAATATATGTGAACGGACAAGAAACAACAAATATTCCATCAACTATCCAAGATGGAAAAACTTCTATAATAATTAATTTAACAAAACCAGAGGTTAATATTCCACCTAAAATGAAAAATGGTGAAATTAGTATAAAAATTGTTACTGAAAATGGAAAAGTTCTTTATGAGAGTAATAGTGATGTTAACGTAGGGACAAATATACAGTTACCTAAAATTCCAATAGGATATCATTTAGTAAAAACTATTATTGCTATCAATGGCAATGGAACTAATAGTATGCCAACAAAGGTTGTTGAAGGAAAAACTATAATAGTATATACTGTTGCAAAAAATGAAGTTCCTACAATTCCTATTGTTAAGATAAATTCAAATAATGAAAATAATGGAATAAAACAATCACCAGATTCTACTCAAAAGGAAAAAAATATAAATAGTGATGTGAATAGCTCAAATAATAGTACTAATAATTTAAATAATGATAATAGTACTGTTAATATGAAACCTATTATTAATAATTCAAGCGAACAAGAAGTTCCACAAAATGTAAATAACAATAAATCTATAGTAATTACACCACAAAGTCAGACTAAAATAACAAGTCTTCCAGATACAGGATTATCAAATTTAGTAAATAAACCTACTAAGAAAGATTTTGCTGGAGCGGCTGGATTAGTTGGAGTTTTATTAGGATTATTAGAACTTATTAGAAGAAAGAAAAAATAATTTTAGGTTAATAAAAATAAAAATAATAAATAAAAATAATAAACAAAAAATGGCATTTTTAAATGCCATTTTTTTCTGCATAATTTTTTTTATTCTTGAAAAGCTAATAATAAGTCATTATAATAGTAAACTGTAGATAATAATAGTTGTTTGTTTTAATTTTGTACATTGAACAAAGGAGAAATTAGTATGGAAATAATGGAAAAAAGACCGATAGATTCAAAGATAATAACAAGTGAAGTTGTTTGGCCACATAAAGCTAATATAGCTGGAAATATGCATGGTGGAGAAATTATGAAAATGATGGATTCAACAGCATATGCATCATCAAGAAGATATGCTAATAGTAATACAGTTACTGCTAGAGTTGATGAGTTAGAATTCCACTTACCTATATATATAGGAGATTTAATAACTTGTACAGGACAAGTTGTATATGTTGGAAGTTCTTCAATGCAAGTAAAAGTAGTTGTTGAAGCAGAAAGTTTAGAGTGTAAAGATGTTTGTTATAAAAATGTAGCTCTTACAGCATACTTTACTATGGTTGCACTAGATGAACATAGTAAGCCTAAAAGAGTTCCAAAGTTAATCTTAGAAACTGATGAAGATAAGAAAAACTATGAAGAAGGAAAAAGAAGATACGAAGAACAAAAAGCTAAAAAGAAACTTTAAAAATAAAAAATAAAGTAGAAACTTTATGATAAATAAAATCATAGAGTTTCTATTTTTTTATTATTTAATAGAAAAAATATGTATTTAAAATATTCTAAATATAAAAAAAAATTTATGTAAAACGATAAAGAATTTTAGCAAAAAAACTTTAAAAAAAGTAATATTAGCATATCTAAACTGAATACATTTATAGAAAAGGAGGGATTATATATGGATTTTAAAGAGTTTATAAAAAATGATAGAGAAAATCGTAATAAATATAAATTTGAAGGTACGTTTTTAGAGTACTTAGAGTTAGTGAAAGATAATCCTGATATAACAAAATTATCTCATAAAAGAATTTATGATTTAGTTATGGAGCAGGGATTTGATGTTTTAAAACCAGAGGAAAATCCAAAGATAAAGAAGATTTATGGAAATGAAAAAATTAAAAAATATAATTTTTTTAAGGATGATTTCTATGGAATAGATAAAGTTGTTATGAAACTTATGAATTATTTTTACTCAGCGTCTATGAAGGGAGAAGAATCAAGACAAGTCTTGTATCTTGTAGGACCAGTAGGTGCTGGTAAGTCTTCTCTTGTAGAATCAATTAAAAAGTTATTAGAAACAGCACCGCCTATTTATAGCATTAAAGGGTGTCCTATGCATGAAGAACCTATGCATCTTATTCCGAAACATCTTAGAAAAGAATTTGAAGAAATGTTAGGGGTGCAAATAGAAGGGGATTTATGCCCTGTATGTAAGCATAAGCTTATGAATGAATATAATGGTGAATATGAAAATGTACCAGTAGAAACTAAACATTTTTCTATTCGTTCAAGAAAAGGAATAGGAGTTGTTCCGCCTGTTGACCCTAATAATCAAGATAC
>JBOFRC010000470.1:0-1070 GCA_051650825.1 Sarcina sp.
GAGACAGACTTCCATCTGTAGTGGAGGTGCTTCAGTGTGTGAAGCTGCATTTCCTACTTTGGCTGTCATGCCACGTGACGTGATTATCAATGCATGCAATTGATCTGTGAGTTTCCTAAACCGCTAATCCAGTACCGTAAAGGTTAGAAAAGCTGAGCCGGTTAAAATAGAAAACTACTTTGGCTCTCATGCCGTCCCACTTTAACTCCGTGTGAGACAAAGATACTCTTATAGTCAGTAGCAACATAACCAAAATCCCCCCCTTGGTAACCTGCTCAAAAGATGCTCTGCGCTTTGCACAAACGAACTATTTAAATATTTACAACCTGTAGTAACATCTTAATCCAGAGAGAAAGAGTGAGAGAGAAGCACAAACGAACTATTTCCATATTTACAAGCTCTAACATCCTGATCCAGAGATCCGGAGAGAAAGAGAGAAGCTGCCCCGCACGCAGCGCGAGAGGACAGGAAGAGCCGCAGCATGCATGGGAAGGAGTTACAATATAATATTTTTAATATATTTCTCGCCTTTTCCCTAATGGTCTGATTAAGTCTCTAAATCTAGTGACAAAGTCTCCAAGTTGGCAACACTGCTCTCACTCACTGACCCGACTCGCATAACGCACAGCTTTGATTGGCTGAGTAGCATCACGTGAGGTGATTAACAACTTAAAATTCTCTGTTCGGAGTTCGATTCCAGGCAGCAGCACACCCAGCTTGGTCAGTGTTTGCGGGTGGGAAACCGTTGAGGGTTCAAGTCCTTGCGGTTGTCCTAATCCTAAAAGTTGGTCGGGGAACCTGCACGGAGGAAGATCTTGGGGAAACGGCCTCTAAAGTTACTCTAATGCTTACAAACGCTGGCTAACGTTGAGTTTGGAGGACTGCAGAACGATGGGAAGTTCCACAGAGAGATGAATCTTATTTATATCAAGTTATTTAGAGGATTTTCTCTTTGTTTGCACAGTCATTACTTCCATCCACACAAACACAGCTTTACTGTCTATAATGAGATGCTGCTGGTGTAGAAAACAGACAGCTCTCTGTTGGTCGTCCTGTAAAGACTTCATTTT
>JBOFRC010000471.1:0-9643 GCA_051650825.1 Sarcina sp.
TTATCTTTTATAGTTTCCATGATAATTTCTTCTTGTGATTTAGAAGCGTTTTGATATTGTGAAAGATATTCACTAAGTATCATTTTTAAAATCCTCCTAAAATAATCTATTTTAATATAGATTATTATCTTATGAACTAAATTTATTCAATGATATTTTAGCGTATTTACTGAAAAAATAAATTACTACTTGGTTAAAGTTTTGATTAATTTTAAATTTATGCAATAATAAAATTATGATTAAAATGTGGAGAGGATTTCAAATGAAGAAAACAATAGGGATATTTGCTCATGTAGATGGTGGAAAAACAACATTTTCAGAGAGCTTACTATATAATACGAGTGTTATAAAAGAAAAAGGACGAGTAGATCATAAAGATACTTTTTTAGATAACCATATAATAGAAAAAGAAAGAGGTATTACAGTATTTTCTGATATTGCGAGTTTTGATTATAAAAAAGATAAATACTTTTTAATTGATACTCCGGGACATGTAGATTTTTCACCAGAGATGGAAAGGGCTATTAGTGTATTAGATTATGCAATTTTGATAATAAGTGCAGTTGAAAAAGTACAAGGACATACTTTAACTATATGGGAACTTTTAGGTAAATATAAAATTCCTACATTTATATTCATAAATAAAATTGATAGAGTAGGAGCAAATGTAGAGGATTCAATAGAGGCATTAAAGTGTGAAATTACAGAAAATATTTTATATATGGAAGATTTAAAGTTTAATGACGATGTTATAGAGAATATTGCGGAAAAAGATGATAAGCTTTTAGAACTTTATTTAGATGGGGAATATGATGAATTTATTTGGCGTAAAAGCTTAAGAAATTTAATTAAAAATAGAAAAGTTTTCCCTGTATTTAAAGGAGCAGCACTTTTAGATATAGGAATAAAAGAATTTTTTGATGCATTTGATGATTTAACTTATACGCAAGAAGTACAAGGGGAATTTAAAGGAAGAGTTTTTAAGGTAAAGTATGATGAAAAAGGTAATAAAGTTACTTTTATAAAAGCACTAGCAGGTAGTATTAAAACAAAGGAAGAAATAAATATAAAACTTAATGATGAAATTATAAAGGAAAAAATAAATGAGATTAGATTTTATAATGGAAACAAGTTTAAGCTTTCTGATAAAGCACAGTGTGGTGATATATTTGCTGTTGTAGGTATACAATCGCTAAGGTCTGGTGACTCTATAGGTTTTGATAAAAAACTTAATATAATAACACAACCTACACTAAATGTTAAAGTTAATTATGATGAAAAACTTAATCCTAATGAAGTTTTAAAAATATTTAAAACTTTAGAAAGTGAGGATAATAGTTTAAATGTTAATTGGAATGAAGAAATTAAAGAACTTTCAATAAGTATAATGGGGAAAGTTCAGTTAGAGGTATTAGAAGTTATACTAAAAGATAGATTTAATTTAATTGTAGAGTTTGATGCTCCTAAAATTTTATATAAAGAAACTATAAAGGGAAAGGCTATAGGCGCCGGGCACTTTGAGCCATTAGGTCATTATTCTGAAGTGCATTTATTGTTAGAAGAAGGAGAAAGGGGTAGTGGAATAGTTTTTGAAAATAAATGTCATACCGATAATTTAACAATTGGAAATCAAAATCTAATTAGAACTCATATTTTCGAAAAAGAGCATAAAGGAATATTAACAAGAAGTCCTATTACAGATATAAAGATAACACTTCTTACCGGCAGAGCCCATAATAAACATACTAGTGGTGGAGATTTTAGAGAAGCAACAAAAAGAGCATTAAGACAGGGGTTAGAAGAATCACAAGTGATATTATTAGAACCGTATTATAAATTTTCCATAATAATTTTCACAGAAAATTTAGGAAGGGTGATATCAGATATTCAAAAAAGAAAAGGATCTTTTGAAAGTCCAGAAAGTTTAAATGAAAGTATGGTTAGAATTAAAGGTAAAGGACCAGTTAGTACATTTATGGAGTATCCTTTAGATTTTGTTAGTTTTACAAAAGGAAGAGGTAGCATTAATCTTAATTTTGATGCATATGATTTTTGTCATAATGAAGAATTAGTAATAGAAGAGACTGCCTACGATATAAACTCTGATAAGGAGTATACGAGCACTTCTATATTTTGTTTAAAAGGGCAAGCTTATTTAGTGAATGGAAAAGAAGCAAAAAAACATATGCATTGCGAGTTGAAATAACTAATTGCTTTTGCATTTGTAGCAATTAGTTATTTTGTTTTTAACACCTATATGTGAAATTGTTTTCAAAAATTAGTTACGATATGTTAACTAGAAAAATTGATGGTATTATTGTATAATTTAGTTAATAGAGAAATTAAATTTTAAGTGTAGTTTAAATTTGACTAATAAAAAGTTTAAATTCTATATTATATTAAAGAGAAGAATGTAGTAAAATGGGCTATTAAATTATAAAAACTTAAGAAGTAATAGCTATGAAGGTTAAAAGGAGATAGGGTTATGGCATTGTTAGAAGTACATCATTATGACCATCATACATCAGATATTTTAGCAAGAACTAAGGGGATTAAAAAAAGTAATTATAAACCAAGTCATAAAGTTCTTATAGAACTTCCAGAGCAAGAATATGGTGAAGATGGATTTGACATTGTAGAAGGATATTTAAAGCTTGAATGTAGACTTGATATATCATGTTTTACAGATGACATTAATAAAATTAAAGCTGATATATTAAAGCATAATTATGAAAGCAAGAGATATGAGATAATATTTGTTTCAGATACAATTGTTGATAGGATTAGAGTAAGAAGATAGGAAAATAAAGAAGGGTTATCTAAGTAAGAGATTTTATAGCTACTACTAAGATAAGCCTTTTTATCTTTTGATTAGTAAATTTTCTAGAACTAACAAAATTTACTGATTTTATGGTAAATAAATTAAATAATAATATAAAATTTTTAAAATGTAATGAAATAGTACCTAAATGTCATTTTTATACTTAGATATTGTTGTAATATATCACTTAAGATGGTTAAATATAAAGTAAGACAAGCTATCATCTTGTATTATAAGCAATTTTTAAATAGAAGTTTTAGTAATTAGGATTAAGTGAAAGAAAGGTGAAACTAATGAGTAAGACGCTGAAAAGAGTATTAATCGCTATTGATATATTTTCCATAATTTGCATTGTTATAGGGTTTTCTAATGTATATTTAGCAGGCGGTAATAAAGGAGAAATGGAATTTACGAGTTCTATACTTCCATTTTTTGGCATGATAATAGTTATAGCTACATTAATGATGATATTAGGTGGAGAAGATAAAAGTGCTAAAAGGCGATCAGTTAAATCTACGTCTAAGAAAAAAGTAGTAAATAGAAATAATGTTCAAAAATCAAATACTCAAGCTAAAAATAGTAGAAATAGTAAAAGTAGAGATGGTCAAGATAAAAAAAGAAGAGCATCTTAATAAAAATATATGGATTTACATATTAACGGGACTGTTTTTAAAGGAATAAATTTCTTTAAAAGCAGTTTTTTTTGTAATTAGCTAAATTTAGGTTTTACTTAATTAAATTTTGAATTAAAATAAGATATGAAATAACGAACGAAGGAGAGGTGAATTTTGTTGTTAATTTATTTTAGCAACAAAAAACTAATGAGAGTAGATGAAAGACCAAAAATAATGTTAGATCTTTGTGAAAGACTTAGAGCAAATGAAGAATTTGATTTAATAAATGCTGTTAATAGAGATAAAGATGATCAAAAACTTAGAAATATGCTTATAAAGGTTATAGAAACTGGAGATATAGCGTTTTTAGATTACGAATTTGATGGAGGTAATTTAAATCTTGCTTATAAATCAGCGGAAGAACTTATTCATAGTGTAGCAGGTAGAAGAGAATATCCTACTGTCATTATGTATAAGGCAACAGGAAATTTAAATCCTTGTATAGTTTATAAGGGAAATAATACTCTTTCATATAATAAAGAGAACAATACTATGATATTTAATAATAATGGAAATGAAATAGTTGTTGAAGGTAAAAATAATCATATAGATACAGCTCTTAAGGTAACTACGATTATGTCAGCATATAAAATTTCACCAGATCCAAGTGTAATAATAGAAATTCTTAACGAAATTTAAAATCCTGTTTTGGTTAAATTTAAAAATTTATTAAAATTATTTAAATTTAAGGTTATATGTATTTTTTTCACTAAAAAACACTAAAATTACTTTGATTTTAAAAAAATATATGTTAGACTTCATAAGTAATAATAATTTGTATATACTAATGTTGTGCAAAACGAAAGATTAAATTAGTTTTAAGGAGAAAATAACAAAAGATGAAAAAATTTATAGAAGAATTTAAAGCATTTGCTCTTAAAGGGAATGTTATAGATCTTGCTATTGGTGTAGTTATTGGTGGAGCTTTTAGCACAATAGTTAAATCATTAGTTAATGATATTATAATGCCGTTAGTAGGTCTTCTACTTGGTGGAGTAAATTTTACAACATTCCATATAGTTTTAAAAGAAGCAACTGCAACACATAAAGCAGTAGTATTAAATGTAGGTAACTTCATTCAAAATGTAGTGAACTTCTTAATTATTGCAATTACTATTTTTATATGTATTAAGCTTGCATCAAAACTTTATACAAAGAAAGATGCACCTCCAGCTAAAAAACCAGATGATGTAGTATTACTTGAACAAATTAGAGATTTATTACAAGGTCAAAATGGCACAGCTGATAGTGATGCTAAGGATGTAAAAATATCAGAAGTTAAAGAAGCAACTGATAATAAAGACGCAAAATAGGTAAAAAACTGCCACTTTAATTTAAAGGTGGTAGTTTTTTTGATTTGTATGTTTATAAACTTATGCTAATAGAAGTATGTTGAAAATATAATAAAAGTGACATAGTTAAGAATTAGTGCTATAATTCTAGCAACAAAGAAAATAATAAGCCAGTGAGAGGAAATAGTAATTTAACAAAGGTTCGATAAAGAGAGCTAGAGATGGTGAGATTCTAGCATGAAAATATTAAATGAATGGATCCTTTAGGTATGATGAGAAATTTTTTGAAAAGAGTATCTGATTGGTGAGCTGCACCTTATAGCAGATAGAGTATGTTAGTACTTGAATTTGAGTGGTATAGAATAATTTCTATGCAATTTAGGTGGCAACAGGGAGTTTATGCTTCCTCCTATGTATTTAGGAGGGAGCTTTTTTTTTATTATTTTGAATTTTAAGGAGATGTAATTATGAGTAAACAAATTATTTTAACAGGCGATAGACCAACAGGAAAATTACATATAGGACATTATGTAGGATCATTAGTTAATAGAGTAGAACTTCAAGAAAAAGGCTTATATGATAGTTTTATAATGATAGCAGATCAACAAGCATTAACAGATAATGCTAAAAATCCAGAAAAAATAAGGACAAATTTGACACAGGTAGCTCTTGATTATTTAGCTGTAGGGATTGATCCAATAAAATCAACTATATTTGTGCAATCACAAATTCCGGAATTGAATGAATTAACTATGCATTATTTAAATTTAGTTACAATAGCAAGATTAGAAAGAAATCCTACTGTGAAAAATGAAATAAAAGAAAAAAATTTTAATTTAAGTATTCCGGTTGGTTTTTTAATTTATCCAGTAAGTCAGGCAGCAGATATCACAGCATTTAAAGCAGAAATAGTTCCTGTAGGTGAAGATCAACTCCCTATGTTAGAACAAACAAGGGAACTCGTTAGGACTTTTAATACTACGTATAAGAAAGAAGTTTTAGTTGAGCCAACAGCTGTGCTACCAGAAAAAGGTTTAAGAAGACTTCCTGGAATAGATGGTAATTCTAAAATGAGTAAATCTTTAGATAATGCTATATATTTAGCTGATGATTCAGAAATAATAAAAAAGAAAATTATGTCTATGTATACAGATCCTAATCATATAAGAGTAGAAGATAAAGGGAGGGTTAAAGATAATCCTGTATTTATATATTTAGATGCTTTTTGTGATGATAAAATAGCATTACAAGAGATGAAAGCACATTATGAACGAGGTGGCTTAGGTGATGTGAAAATAAAAAAATATCTAAATGAAGTAATGCAGGCTAAGTTAGAGCCTATAAGAGCACGAAGAAATGAGTATGAGCAAAACATGGATTATGTCTATGAAGTTCTTAAGAAAGGGAGCGAAAAAGCCAGAGAAAAAGCAGCGGAAACTTTAACAGAGGTAAGAGATGCTATTGGAATAAATTATTTTGATTCACTTAAATTTTAGGATGTATTTTAAAGTAATGTTGATATTGTACAATTAAAAAGTAGATATGTTTTCCGTATCTACTTTTTATATTAATATTCAAAATTCATCTATTTTTTCTTTTTATAGTCTAAAGCAAGACCAATGCCGACACCTAAACATAAGCCTATTGCTAGTTGCTTTAATGCTACACCTACCCCTACCCCTAATCCAATAAATATTGGGAAATAATAATAGTTTTTCTTTTTATCACTCATTTATTTCACCCTCATATAAGTAAAAATTAGTATCTTACAATCTGTTATAATTTTACTTTTAGCAATGTGTTCGTATTATATTAAATAATTGTTCTTTTATTGAATTTAAATTGTTTAAATCTCTATTTTCTATACTTATTCTAATCTTAGTTTCATCAAGATTTAGTTTTTCAGCAAGTAATCCAACTATAGAATTAGCTCTTCTATCAATTTCTAGATATAAATCATATCCATACATATTTCTAGAAAAAACAATTTCTAATTCATCGAGTCTTCCTCTAAAAGGTGCCTTAGTAGCTATGAACTCAAATTCTTGTATAAAACTCATATTATTTATTTTGCGTATACTAGGGATATTTTCAATTTCTCTTGATCTAAAACCTAGTTCACTAAGCGCTGTTAGAATATTTTGCATTTCATAAGAGGGAAGAACTTCTATAGGGTCACCATCTTTAGAGTCTATTGCTTTAGCAATATCAAGATTTGTATCTATCCATGTATTGAATTTAAAGGTAGAAATAGGGCAATTTTCATTTAATTTAAATGAAAAAGGTACTTCAAGATTTTCGTTAGGTAGAACAGATCTTCCTATAGCTATAGGAACTTTTTGTATTGTAGTTTTTTCCATTTTTTTCTTATCATTAGATTCACGCTCTATTTTAGTTTTGACTGATAATATGATTCCGTTAATTTGTTGTTCAACTTGTCCACCATATATTTTTATAATACCAGTTACATTATCTCCAATTTTAATTTGTCTATTATCAAGTATAGTGTCTATTTTAGAGCCACCAACACCTAATACAGTTGCCATTGCATTTTTTAAAAAACTCATACAAACTCCTCCTAAACTAAAGCTACATTTATTTTAATTATACTGATATATGAGGTTAAAAATATAAATATGTGTAAAAGTTTATAGTTTATTAAAAAACTATATGAATTTTTATTTTTTAAAACTAAAAATTACACATTATAATGTTAGTAGAATAAAATCCTAATGTTTTTTAATTTTTATCTTAAATTCACGTAGAAGGCAGAAAAATCTGATAATATAGTTATATAATTAAAAGAATAAAACTTAATATATTTTATTCAAACAAAAGATAAGGAGAAGTAAATGAAAATTTTAAAAAAATCTATTAGTTTATTAATAGCAGTAATAGGAATACCTGTTCTGACGTATCAACTTATTTCATATTCAGTTAAGTGGGTATTTGAATTATATTGTATTATAACTAAGACTAATGTTGCAGAACTTACAGTTGATCAAATAAATCAAATATTAGTAGGGCATATTTACTTAGCGAGTGTTCTTGGTGAATTTTTAGCAGTTGTTATATTATTTATTATTTTTGGACTTCTTAGAAAAAATTTATATAAAAGATGTAATTTTAGGAAGGTTTCAGGAAAGAAATTAGCCATTATAAGTCTTATGATGATAGGTTTTAATTTCATAGCAATGACTTTTATTTATTTTGTACAAGATTTATCTACAAAATATCAAGCAAGTGAAGTTGCAATGCATAGTTCTTTATTTTCACCATTAGAAATAATAGGAACAGTTATAATAGTTCCTATACTAGAAGAAATTTTATTTAGAGGAGCGGTATTTAGTATTTTAAAAAATAATATAAATATTTATATAGCAATAATTCTTCAAGGTATAGTTTTTGCTATTATGCATTCTATGGGAGGTGGATTTGTTCAAGCCTCTTATACATTTGTCTTAGGGTTATTATTACTATTCGCTTCATATTATGCTAACAGTATGATAGGAGATATAGTAGGACATATGGTATTTAATTTATTTGGTCTTATTATATTACCTATAATGCAAGTTATATGGTTTAATCCTATAGTTTACATAGTTATTGGGATAGTGTTAGTAATTATAGCATATTATCTTTATAGGAAAGATATGAATGGGAAAAAATTAAGTTTTAATGATGGAATAAAATAATTTTAAAAGGCGTGTATTTAGTTTATAAGCTAAATACACGCCTTTTGAAATGTTTGATTCGTAAAATTTTTGAGTGGAAATTTGGTTTTAATAAGGTTAAATCTAAATTATTATTTTTTAATTTGTAGATTCTAGTTTATTTAAGTCTATAAGTCTTTTTTGTTTATTTAATAGAGGTATAAAAATAGGAGCACACATTAAATAAAATGCAAAATTGCCTATAGCGTGTAATAAATCAAATGATAAACCACCTATATAGTATGCTATAAAAGCAAAAGGACCTGCAATAAGAAGTTTATCAAGTGAGACAAAAAAGCCAAATATAAATCCACAAATTGCTGAAAATATTGCCATCGGAAATATTTTTGGTTTAGATAGTTTTGTCCCTATAAAACCAGCTAAAAGAGATATCATTGACCAAGCTAATATCTGAAATATTGTCCATGGTCCCATCCCTAGAAGCATATTAGAAACAATAGTAGTAACTACTGCGACGGATACTCCAAATTTAGGACCAAATATTAAAGAAACCATAATGATAATTGAAGTAACTGGTTTTATATTTGGAAGAAATTGCAAAGTTATTCTAGAGGCTATATTAAAAGCAGATAAAACTCCTATTAGTGCTATTTGCCTTGTATTAAAAATTTTTTTCATCTAGCACCTACATCTTTTCCGCCATCTATAGTATAGACCCATTCTATTTTATCAGAGGGTTTTACATCAAAAATTCCACAACTTTTATTAGGGAATGAACCATTTACTTTATACATCCAACCAGAACTTCCACCATGATCAAATTCGGCTAAATCATTGATTGAAAAAACGTATTTAGTCATGCCTGCACCTCTAGATTTTATATCTATATCATTTAAATCAAATGCGGTTTTTGTAGCGTCAAATGCTGACATGTTTTTAGTTGATTTTATTTTATAAGTTCCAATAAGGGAATTATTAACACCTGTTAGATTTACATAGATATATTCATTAGTATTTTCTATTTGAGTTACAGTATTTGAGCTATTAGATGATACATTATCAGTACTAGATGATTGATTAGAATTTCCTTGAGTATTAGAATTATCTATATTGGGTTTTGTATTAGGTTTTATAGATGTATTTATATTATCAGTTTTATTAATAGTATTATTATCATCATTA
>JBOFRC010000472.1:0-3649 GCA_051650825.1 Sarcina sp.
CTAATAAGTCCATATTTTAATTCACTTACAAAACATTCTGTATTTAATGCGATTACTATAGGTCTAATTATATTAATTGCTATAGTTGTAATTAGTAATTTATTTATGTTTTGCATTGCTAGTATTATAGCTCCTATTAAGGGTATAATTCTTTCATTAATATATTTTGCAATACAAGGATTTATAGGTATGTACATTTTCACTAGATTTGAAATAGGTTTATATTCATATATATTTATTTGGTGTGCATCTCTTATCATAATAGCTGTTACGATAAATATTTATTTAATTACTAAAAAGTTCTATATAGGGGGATAAATAAATGAAAAAGATGAAAATAGGAATATATATCCTTAGCGTTTTATCTTTAGGTGCACTAAGTATGCAATTAGCAACAGATTTATTTGAAAAATCAAATAAAATAGAGGTAAAAGTTGAAAAAGGTAATTTAAATAGCTTAGGCAATAATGATTTACTTTTTAAATTTTATGAAAATGAATTTAGTAGATCTATTGCGACGATAGAAAATGGTGAGTATATAGAAGGAAGGGAAAGAACTGATAGTTTAAATCAAGTTTATAGTTTAAATAATTCAGGTGTGTATTTATCAAAAAATTTTCAAAAAACACATAAGGAGTTAGTTAATAGATTTATTAAACTTACAAATGGAAATTCTATATTAAGTAAAGAATTTCAAAACCCTACTATTTGGGGATTAGATACTGAGTCTCCATTTATTTTATCAACAGTAACAAGTTATTCATATGGGAATGACTATGCAGAAATATATAGCTATAATAAGGAGAAAAAACTTTTAAAAACTTCTTTGAATTTGAGTGATTTAAATCTTAAATATTATGATATGACATCAATATCTGATGCTAAATTAGAAGATAATATACTTAGTATTGTTGGAGTGAATTTTGAAAATGGCAATTCAAGTTTAATGTATAAAAAAATAGATATAATTTCTGGAAAAGTAATTGACAATAAAAATTTTGAGCTTCAATATATAGATAAATATCCTGTTGCTTGGATTGGTAAAGATTATATTTATACATTTATATCTGAAGACATAAGTGAAAAATCAGATGAATCTGTAGTCAATAGAGTTTATAAAATAGATTTAAATAATTTTGAAAAAGAATTGTTATTAGAAACAGATTCGGCTTATTATAGTATAGATAATATAAATAATACTCTTAATATTTTTAATTCAATTGATAAAAAAACAAATTTATATAGTATAAATCTAGATAATGATAGTGTTAAAAAATATAATAATTTACCATTTAATCCATTAGAAGTTTCCTCTAATGAAGAAGCGAAAATAGCTACTTATATGATTGGTGATAAGTTAGTAATCCTAAATGATTATGCGACAGATAATTCAAACTATGAATCTAATATTAAAGTTATAAATCTTAATAATAATCAAATTGAATCAGATATTTTAGTAAATAATTATGTAGGTATTAATAGAATAGCTAAATAAAGGAGGAAATTTCGTGTATTTTGAAGTAACTGATAATGAGCCAATATATCTTCAAATAATTAAGTATATAAAAATATCAATAGTAAACGGTAATTTATGTGCAGGAGAGGAAATTCCTTCAAGAAGGGAACTTGCAGAATGTTTAAAAGTTAATCCTAATACAGTGCAACGGGCATATAGAGAAATGGAAGGGGTGGGGATAATAGAAACTATTAGAAATTTTCCAAGTAAAATTACAACTAATAATGAAGTTTTAAAAAAAATAAGAAATGAACTACTTTCAGAGGCTGTAAACACATTTACTAAATCAATGAAAGAACTAAAATTGTCAAAAGAAGAAGTAATAAGTCTTATAAATGAAAATTTTTAGTAGCATAAAATTAAGAAAAGGCATATATTATGAATTATTAATAGAAGAGGTTAGAGTAGAGTGGAGCTGTTAAAATTCATATTTCAAGATATTTGGCATTTTCTAGGGTGTGTAATTATTTTAGAAGTTATATTTGGTGGGATTAGAGGATTATTCTCTAAACGTTATAAAAAAGATATGTAAATATAAAAAGAACATTTACTTAAATTTAGTAAATGTTCTTTTTTCTTAATATATATTTTAACAATAGTTTATACTAGAAAATAACGATTTATTTAAAAGAATAAATTAAATTCTTTTAGTTAAAATACTAGCTCCTATTGAGCCAATTATAAAAGCTCCACCAAGTAAATAATTGCTCATATTTTTAAAATGTCTAATTTTTTGCATAGGAGTTAATTTTCTATTTAATTCTATAACTTGTTTATCCATAAGATAGTCATATATATTACTTACTTCACTTATAGTGAAAGCATCAAGACTTCTAAGTTCATATTCAACTATAGTATCATTGTCATCTATTTTTAAAATTAAAGTTTTTATTGTAGATTTTTTATCACTAGCTTTTACATCAATCAAACTACATCCAAGAATATTATCAAAATTAAAAGTTTTAATATTAATAACTCTAAATACATAATCAAAATAATAAACTTTAAAATTATTATCATAAAAATAGACTTTATAATAAATAGCTTCATTAGAATCTTCTATGATTAATTCATCTTTAACTACTGGTTTAGTATAAAAAATACCTTTAAATTTAATATTTTCATTATTATCTAAGTCAAGTTTCTCCTCTATAATTTTTTTTAATAATCTAGGTTCTTGAACTCCATATCTAGGAGTTATATTTATATAATTTCTTATATATTCAATCTTTAGAATATCTTCAAGAGATATATGGATATTTACTAATGATGGTTTATCATTATATAAGCTAACAGTTTCTTCAATTGCTTTAATATCATGTTTATTTAATCCTTTAGATAACAGTGAACTTTTTTGTTTATTATTAAATTTTACTTTCATAACTAGTCATCTCCTATAAATTATTTATCTACATAACTAGCAAATATATATCAACTATTTTCTTCTACAATATCTAATGCACTCAGTGCTCTAGCACCATAAATATTCATTCCTAAAAAATATTTTTTTAATGTTTTTTTTGTTGGTTCTACATTTTCATTTAATTTAGAAGAATTTCCTTTAGATATCAAGAAGTTATTAAAATTTTCTAATATTCTAGTAGTTCGTAAATCTAAGCTATATAAACGATACTCATATTGAGTACTATGATCATTTATAATAAATACCTCTTCTTGAATTTTTTTATTATGATCTTCTATATTAATAAGTTTTGCACTTACTATATTACTAAGTTCTAACTCCTTAGATTTTACAACTCTAAAAATAGAATCTAAATAATATATTTTTATATTAGAATCAGATACAAATATTTTATAATAGCATATATCTTCATTATTATTTTCGGTAATAAAAATTGGATTAAATAAATAATCTTTATTTTCAAAATCTAATCTACTTTCTACAAGTTCTTTTAGTATATTAGAATATTCTATAGCAAATGATTCTGTTTGTAATATATAACTTTCTAAGTTTTGTAACTCTAAAATGTCCTCTGTACTAATACTTATCAAAGAATCTATAGAGTTATATAATGTTAGAGTTTTTTCAATTCCTTTAATTTGATCAATTGTTAAATTTTTGTCTAGTAATATTTTCGTTTGTTCATCTGTGAATTTATTTTCCACTGAATA
>JBOFRC010000473.1:0-1513 GCA_051650825.1 Sarcina sp.
CCAGCAGCCAATCAGAGCTCTCGCTTCGGCAGCAACCAGGAAACAGTTGCTTTGTCAGCTTCGCCTGCAGGGAAGAAATCTTTCTAAAAACGTCTGATTTTAGAGGGAAAATGATCCATAAACTTTTGCTTCAGCGCCTGAAACCTGAACAAATGTAAGGTGCAACACGTTCAGTTAATCAGGGACAGAAACACACAATAATGCTGTATTTAAATCGGTGTTATGTCGAAGTGACTGGATTTGTTTCCTTGTTGTCTGACGCTGCTGGCAGTTTTTAAGCTAAACCTTTTCTGTCAGTTCAAGCTCTCATATCTGAAAATACACATGAAACCTGCAAATGTAGAGTTATAACAGTACGTGGTGTGGAAAGTTTTTTTTTTTTTGGCGCTAAAGTGTCTTAAGTGACAACGCCTTTAAATCACAGTAAACAACAAAAAGCGCGGCGGCGGGAAACAAAGCAGGAATGAAAACTAGAAACAGTTTATTCTATAAGCAGGATGTTTAGAACCGAGTTAACGGTAGACCACTTGTGTTTACATGCCAGTTTAACCCATCCGGAGTCACTTAAATGCACATTTAACTCCCATTGAGCTCCCTTTACGAGCTAATATCTCAGTACGGAAGTCTGTTTTTGTGATTTCAACATAACGTTTAACTTTGTGGCACTGTTTTAAACAGTTTAACGGGTTTTAATGTGAAACAAATGTGTGTGTTTTTTCGTCCGAATCAGAAATGTTGCGTAAACGCTCGCTTTTAGTGGTTTTGTAACACCGGTTTCGGGCAGTTTTGTAACTCTGCTCAAACAAAGGCGTTTGAATTTCCCGCAGCTGGCGGGCGGCACGTGAGCGCGGCTCTCCCCCTGATTGGCTCCGTCGCAGCATCAGTTTAAAGGGCCACCGCGAGCTGCGTTTCTATTGGCCGGCTGCGTTCTAGCGCCAAGATTTCAATAAAAAGGCGAGCGGACAGCAGAAGCCGCTTCAGTCTCTCCGTCTGTGTCCGCTGCTAGCTTAGAGCCTCTCGGTCTCTGTTTACACGCACTTTTAACTTCTTAACTTCTCTTTTATTTATCTGAACGCCAGGAAATCAAAATGCTTTCTGCTCGCTCTCCTCTTTCCGTCAAGAATGAAAACGCCCTCAGCGGTCAGGTCGCCGACATGTCGCTGGACAAAGAGAACACGGTGAGGCCCGAAATACCTGAAAACTGATGTTTCATGTTCTGTTCAAACGTTAAAGTCTCCATTTTAAGCTGCGATCTGAGTGTTTTTAAGTTAAAGCTCAGGGCAGCCATTTCCTCAGCAGCTCGGCCCCGATTGATATTCGATCTGTGTCGCACACGGTTGATGGGATCGATCGAAACGTATCGATCCGGGACAGAAACGAGGTTTTTGATCACTGAGGAGGTCTTGTCTTTTGTCTTTTGTCTTTCAGCCACCGAGCCGGAACGCGACCCGCATCCTGGCGTCTAAAACGGCGCGCAAAATCTTCGACGGCCCTGCGGTGAGTGAGTCCGGAT
>JBOFRC010000474.1:0-1436 GCA_051650825.1 Sarcina sp.
AAAGTATTGGTAGAGCCAACTACAACAAATGGATATGAAGGAAGTAAAGATACAAGTGTTACTCCTAAGATTCCAAAGGGATACCATTTAGTAAAAATTACTGAAGGAACTTTAAATGACAATGGAACAGTTACACCAAACGACGTAGCCACAACAGGATTACCAAATGATTATAATTCAGGTCATCAAGTAGTTGTATGGCAAGTAGAAAAAAATAATACGACTGTTAATGTAACGATAAAAGAAGGAGATAAAGTAATAACAACAACTCCAGATAAAAAAATAAAAACAGGTTCTGATTTAAGTAATACAAAAATACCAGCAATACCAGAGCATACTCATATAGTTTCAATAACTGTAAATGGAAAAACTATGCCAGGAAATAAAATTACAGGAACAGCAGAAGGAACTCCAAATCATATAGTTGTAAATGTTGCTCCAGACAATCAGTATCCAGTAAGTGGTAAAGTTTATGTTGAAGGGTCAAATACACCGATTTCAACTGTTGGAACAACAGACGGATATGTAGGAAGTACTTGGTCAGAAACACCACAAATACCAGAACATTATCACATAGTTTCAACATCAGTAGATGGAACAGCTGTTACAGGGGCTAAAAACGGAACTGTAAGTGGAAAATATGTAGATCATGCACAAAATGTAAAATGGGTTATAGCAAAAGATTCAGAAATAACAACAAGTGTAGTTACAACAACAGGACAAGTTTTAGTTCCAGATGCAACAACTTATGGAGTACCAGGTGAAGGAACATCAAATGTAATAACACCAAAAGTACCAAATGGATACCATTTAGTAAAAGTAGTTAATGGTGAAAATAAAGATGTAACTGGAGTACCAGCTAAGTATACAAAAGGAAATCAAAAAATAACTTGGATTGTAGAAAAAAATGAAACTAATGTAGATACTACAGTTGAAACAGAAAATGGAACAATAGTGGTACCAACATCAAAAGCAGAAACTATAAAAACAGGATCAGATCTTTCAAAAGTTAAGTTACCAACAGTGCCAAAAGGATATAAGATAGTTGGATATAAAACTGACGGTGGAAAAATGATTAATTCTGTTGAAGGAACTGCAGTAGTAGGAAAAGACGGTGGCGTAGCTAACCATATAGTTATTATAGTTAAGCAAGTAGATTCATCAGTAACAACAGAAGTAGTAGGACCAAAGGGTGAGGTTATCGTTCCAACATCAACTCCAGTAGAAGTACCAATAGGAAGTCCATTATCAAAAGTAGCAGTACCAAAGGTACCAGCCGGATGGAAAATAGTTAAGGTAACTACAAATGGACAAGACGGATCTAAAGTAACAGGAGATGCTAAAGCTACTCCAAATACTATAGTTTATCATGCAGTTAAACTAGCTACAGGAACAGTAACAACAGAAGTTATTGATTCTGCAACAGGAAAAGTATT
>JBOFRC010000475.1:0-1407 GCA_051650825.1 Sarcina sp.
TATATAAGTGAATGAAGATATAAATTTGAGTTAATTTTAAATTAGCATTCATTAAGTGAGTATGATACTCCAAAAGATTATCCACAACGAAATAAATGAGCTTATAATCCAAAATAAATATTTATATAGTTATTAAATAAAAATATTTTAAAAAAATACATTTAAGAGAGATACTTAAAAAGTTGATATACACATTTTTTACTTGATATATTCTATTTCTATTTTTCGGTAAATTTCGAATGGTAAAAAGTACCGAGTTTCCAAGTTTCAAAAAATGAGCTCTTTTTTAAGGAGCTCATTTTATTATAATAATAAAAATTTAAAAAGCTATTGAAGAATACATAACTTGGTATAATTTTGACAAATTTCAATCGAAACTAAAAAACACACTTCAGTTAAATACTGAAGTGTGTCTTAGAAAAATATAACTTCTTAGATTTGTTTACTTTATTATGTGAAGAGTAGATTAATAAAGCACATTTTTAAGTTATATTTTTGTGCCTCTTTCTAGAAAAATCTTATTTCCAATAAAGTTCCAAAATTTACGCTGAAAAACACTCTTAGTGAGTACTATTAAAAATAGAATTCCAAAATAAATATAAATATTAATTATTGACGTAAATAATACTATTGTTGCAATAATAAATAAAAGTGTAAATATTAATAAACTTAGTAAATGTACTACTTTCATACTTGTTTCAAGTTGTTTATACATACAAAAATAATCTTTGTTAGGTACTTCTATATATGTTAAAAATTTCTGAGTTTCGAGATCGTAACATATAAAGTTAAATCTAGTACCTTGTTTGCATAGAGTATTTTTATCGAAAATTTTAAAAGAAAGTCTATTTAAAACTAAACGTCCTACTTTTAAATTTTGAGCTAAATTTTGAATTCTTTTTTCATCTTTAGAAATAAAAACCATCAACATAATTATTCCTCCTAAAATTTTTTGTAAATTAATATATTTTACTATTCTTTATTATTTACTCTTTTGTCATGATTTTCATTAATCTTCAAATAAAATATAGCTAATCTTTGATATAAATATGAAAAAAGTCATAAATACCAAATGTAAGAGAATAATAGAGGGAATATAAAATAAGATTTAAATTCTCTAGTTACAAAAAAATCAAACCGTCTGTACATTGTTAAAAAATAGAAATAAGTCCGAATAAGAACTAACCAATATAAGAGAATTGAAATAAATTCCACTTATTACCGTTTATTAGTTGTCTACTTATTTTAAAAATATCTTTTATGCTAGCAGTAGCTCCTTTTTCAATATATACATAAATTATTTTCTTTTTTTAAAGTATTAGAAGATAATATCATAAAAACCCCTTCTAATTAATTCTAAAATAATTTTAGAGTAAAAGAAACTTATCAATTTTATATGAAGATTTA
>JBOFRC010000476.1:0-1197 GCA_051650825.1 Sarcina sp.
TCCCCTCCTATAATACACATTCAATAAAACTGCTTTATTAATATATTATTCGATATCAATTAAATTTGTGATTAAATAATATATATTTTTACCATATTTCTCATTAATTAAAGTATTATATCCCATAATTTCTAATGAAATAATAAATTAGTTAATAACTTATCTTATTAACATTATTTCAATAAAATATCCTATTAATTTCATACTTTTAGATTAAATTGCTTGTCTAACTATAAATATCTAAAATTTGAAACATCTCTCTTATCTAATTATAATATAAACGTAATATATTAAATTTATGGAGGAATACAAATGAAAAAAAATAAAATAGCTGGTCTATTAGTTGCAAGTGCTCTTGTAGTCGGTGCAACTGGTGCAACGCATGCACACGCTGATACAGCTAATAACAATCACAAAACGATTAATGTAAAGGGAAAAACTAATAAAATTTTATTAGCAGATTCAACTCATTCAATGACAAAAAACGCAGTAGTTGTTAATGGAAATGGGGACTTAACATTAAGAAGTAATGCAGACTCTCAATCACAAATTGTAAGTAATATTTCAGTAGGAGAAATGTTAAGTATTCAAAGCTATAGTTCAAACTGGTACAAAGTAACTGTAAAAGAAACTGGAGCAACTGGGTTCATTTCATCTGCAAACCTTAGATATATAGAGAGTGGGCTTAATTCTAAATTCGTTGATTTAAATAACAATGGACAAGTTATAAACGTAAATAGTGATGTAAATGTAAGATCTGAAGCTACTATGAATTCAAGTGTTTCAACAACATTAACAAACGGTACTTCACTTAAAGTTGTTGGAAAGCAAGGACAATGGTACAAAGTTAGTGCTAATGGTGTTAGTGGTTTTGTTTATAATGAATACGTAAGTGTTGGAAATGAAATTTCCTCAAATAATGTACCTGCAACAGCAAGTGTACAAACTACAGTAAATAAAACTAATAACACTAATAACACTGATAATACACAAGCTTCTACTTCTAATGTACAAGCTTCTGCAACAAACAAAACATCAGTATCAAAGACAACAGAAAATGTTTCTGTTAGCAACACAACAGAAAATACAAATACTCAAACTAAAGAAGCTTCAAATACTCAAAAAGATAACTTAAATGTTAAGCCAAGTAAAGTAAATAAAGTTGATTCACATTCAACGCCTGTTAGCTTCTTAGCA
>JBOFRC010000477.1:0-1023 GCA_051650825.1 Sarcina sp.
TTGAACTCGGTTTTAACGTTTTGGTTGATTTTAGAGTTTTGTTTGAAGTTGTTTTTGGCTTTTTTGAACACACACACACACCTTTATCACGTACCTCAGGTGGTCTGAGTCGGGGTTCGATCCCACGGCTCCACGTCGCTGGTCGGAGACTCTTCTCGCTGGACCATCTTCAGTACTGGTGAGCCCCAACAACCGGAGAGACAAAGACGATCAGACGGAGGGAGGAACCTGCAGGAGAGTCACCTCCATCAGTCTGGAGATCCTCTTTTCTTGTGGATCCTGATGGCATAGTGGTCAGGACTGTTGCTTTCCACTCAGGTGGTCTGGGTTAAAGTCCAGGTTTGGGAGAAGAAGGTGTAGCTGCTCCTTCTTATTTTATTCCAAGTGAAGAAGAAAGGATTTGAATCCACAACTTCTCTGTTTCTGAACCTGCTTTTGAACCAGCAGAGACCAGAACTTTCTTTGTATTGACAAAATTATCTCTAGATTTGGTGGTTCAGCTGTGGGAAAAGAAATCATTGCTGAATAACTTTGTGTCTCCTGACGTTTAAATGATAAATCATATGAAAATTAAGACGGTGTAGTCCCTCATTCGTCCAGGAGTGTTCCATCGTAGAAAAGGTTTCAGTCGTAGTCATCTGGACAATGTTCTCAGAATCAAGACGTTTCGGCTCCCATCCGGAAGTCATTCTCAAATGTGAAAATGGTCTGAGAACTCAGAAATTTAAGCTACTCTGTGTTAACATTTGACTACAATCTTGGCTCCGCTGGTGGGGAACACAGTACATCATGTGGAAAACACACAGAGATTTGTGGACAAAATGAAACATCTCCAGTTGGACCCAGATGACGTAAAGGTTTCTTATGATGTTGTGTCCTTGTGCACCTGCATCCCGACCTCAGAAGCAGTGACAGCGGTGATGAGAAGACTGCAGGAGGACTCCACCTTGCAGCAAAGGACCAAGCTTACACCTGAACACATGTAAACTATTAGACATCTGTCTCAACACAACCTACTTCCAA
>JBOFRC010000478.1:0-3170 GCA_051650825.1 Sarcina sp.
ACTACCTTGATTTGCTGGAACTGAAAAGACACTTAAAAAAAAGGACTGAAAGTCCTTCTGCCTAACGGCGAGTGATATAAAAATTTTGGTTAAGCTTTTTTAAAAGCTTTGGGGGGAACGTAGTGGGAGGAACTGCCTACCCTCGGAGAGCAAGTTCAAAAAGAATTTTTGGTATAACTTGCTACACCAAAATTGGAGACCTTAAAAAAGTGCTAATTTAAATAATATATATAAACTGATATACATTTTGTCTTACAAAACATAATAAACCTAGTAATATCAAGGGTTCGTGCGTATACAAATTGTATATATAGTGATATATATCGTGATTTTAAAGATTTAATAAATTGAATGAAAATAAGAGGTGTGAAAATGGCAAATATGCAAAAATGGGCAAAGGTTAGCTTAACAAATCTAGTAAGACATTTTGAAAGAAATGAGGATATTAATGAGTATGGGAATGAGAATATAAATAAAGAATTAACCAAAGAAAACTATAATCTTGCTCCAGAGCGTGAAAATCAGCTTAAATTTATAAAACAAAGATGTAGTGAGGTAAAATGTCTTAAAAGAGATGATGTAAAAGTGATGTGTACGTGGGCAGTTACATTGCCTAAGGATATTGAACGAGATAGCGTAGAGGAAAAACGATTCTTTGAGGAATCATATAAGTTCTTAGAAGAACGTTATGGTGGAGCAGAGAACGTTATATCAGCCTATGTCCATAAAGATGAGAAAACTCCACATATGCACTTTGCATTTGTTCCTGTAAAATTTGATGAAAATAAGCAAATTTATAAAGTTAGTGCTAAAGAAGTAGTGAATAGAAATGATTTAAAGACCTTTCATAACGATTTAAACGCCTATATAAGCCTTAAATTAGGTAGAGAGGTGGAAATCTTCAATGAAGCTACTAAAGAGGGAAATAAGAGCATACAGGAGCTTAAAAATGGTACTGCAATAAAAGAGTTAATTAAAATCAAGGAAGATTTAGAGGATTATAGACAAATTGATGAAAAAATAAGAGATATAGATAATATAAAAGTTTTTAAACCTAAATTAGGACATAAAGATAAAGTTTTGATTGATAAAACTGATTTGGAAAGACTTGTAGATGATTCAAAAAAATTAAATATAATAAAAAAAGAACTTCCAGATATTAATTTAGCTAATAAAAAAATAGATGATTTAACTTCTAGGTTAGATAATGCATTGAGTTTTGAAAATAGAATTGATACTGGTCTACAAAAAAATATTGAATTATTAAAAATTGAAAATTTAAGACTTAAAGAATTAAGAAGTTTATCCGTTGATTTTATCAATAAAATTCCTAAAGAAATTAAAGAAAAATTACCAATAAAAGAACTAATTAAATCTGATAAAGAGATAAATGAAAAAGATTATAAACTTGATAAACAAAAGGTTAAGAGCAAAGAATTTGATAAAGAAAGTGTCGCACAAAATGAAATACAAAACAAAACACAAATAAATCCAAAAATGTTAAATAAAAACAGCTTTAGTATGGTAGATTAATACCTTATGATAGTTTAAAACCATACGTATGTACATGGGGTCAATATGATGTTATAATAAATAAAAAAAGTAGCTGGGGAAAGCTACTTTTAGTTAGAATTACGGTGTAAGAGATTAATTAAACTTGATTGTTTAATTAATCTTTTTTTATTTCAATAGATTTTAAGGTATTGTTTTTAACTTTTTTTAGTGTTTTATTTTCAGTTTTTGAAAGAATTATATTTGCTCCAAATTTAGCATACTGATAATTTTTACCCCAACTGCTCCAAACAATATTTTTATTAATACAATAAACATTAGTAGTTCCACTTTTATAAATATCAATAAAATTATTTTCTTTTAATATTTTGACTGCTCTTTTTACAGTTGAATTACTTATCTCAAGACTTTCTTCTAAAACAGTATAAGAACAAATTACAGCATTATATTTATCCATATTTTGAACTAAGAATTTAAATACCCTATATGCTACTGAAGAGTTCTTTAATAGCCAATCTTCAGCTTGATAATAGTCTTTATTGTATTGAATAAAATTTTTAAAGGGACTTTGTTTTCTTTTTTCTTCAGCTTTTTTTTCTTCTTGTATTTCTTTCTCTAATTGGATTGCTCTTTCTCCATAAGAATAATTATTTTTCAATATATCTTTTTTTTCAGATACTTTTTGTTCCATTATTTTTTCCTCCTATATTTTTATTAGGGTCATTCTATGACCTGTATTCAGTTCTTTTATGACCTCTTATAGGTCATAATATCATAAATTTGCTAAATTTAAAATGGATTAACTTTGAATTTTAAAAAATAACATTAATAAAAAATTTACAAAATTCAAGGGTTGACTGTGAACAGTTGTTCATTATTTGTTCATCTAAAAACGCTGATAGGGGTCATAGGGTGACCCATATTAGGGTCATAGGGTGACCCATATCAATTTAGATAAATGGCTTTGTTGTCACATTCTTTAAAAAATCCCTCTTACTCTTCTATGGAGGGCTCTTTTAGAGCCTTCCATAGACCGGGGAGAATCCCCGAACCTCTAAAGTTAATTAAATGCTTTATTTTTATAGTAATCATTTGATGATTAGTATATTAATCATTTATGATTACACTATAATCATTTGATTTATTAGCTACGGACTAAAGTCCTATGTCTACGACGTCTCTTTAAATAAAGTTCTTACAGGGGGTGGGGAGTAAGCCCCCAACCCCTTCCCCCATTAAAGACTATCTCTTAATAAAGACATTGAGAAAGGCTGTTTAGGGAAAGGAAGGTTTGTTATAATAACCTTTGAGGTGGTTTTATGTTTAAAGTTTTAAAAAATCAAAATATTAGACTAGCTATTGGCTTTACGATTTTAATCGTAAATGCAGCAATTCTAATTTCTCAATTAACTTAACTTAAATCATAGGTGGAGATTTAAGAATTTTCGTTCCGAATTTCAGATAAAGCAAATTTTAATTTGTGCTGATCTTAAATTTTAGGATAAGAAAAATCTTAAATACTACCTTGATTTGCTGGAACTGAAAAGACACTTAAAAAAAAGGACTGAAAGTCCTTCTGCCTAACGGCGAGTGATATAAAAATTTTGGTTAAGCTTTTTTAAAAGCTTTGGGGGGAACGTAGTGGGAGGAACTGCCTA
>JBOFRC010000479.1:0-1139 GCA_051650825.1 Sarcina sp.
CAGCTGATACTTGTAACTACTTTTAAGCCAATTTTGAATGCACTAGCTTAAAACAACTCCAAGTTACAGAGAGAAATGTCAAAAATCTTATAACCATCCCTGGTCGCCCCTACAATTGCCTTCCCCTAGCTCAAAAGCAAGAACCAACCGGAGGAACATTTCAGTGAGTCTGAACTCTGTCGGCTGAAACCCACGATAAAATTCATTTTGCTTTTAACGCTCTTGCAAAGCTCTACCGTTAGCAGAGCCCCCAAAAATACAAAATACTCGCAAACATTCCTCTCCACGGAAATCTTTAGTAAAAGGCGAAAGATTTATGCGATAATGAAGAGAAACTCGAGCTGTATCTCCTCCTCCTTGGGCCTGCTTGCTCCCTCTACTCTACCGCTCTGCTCGCCCGTGGGTATTCTAGGATGCAGCATGCTTTTCATCAGCTGCTCACTTGCTGGTCATCATGCAGCTCTACTATTTAATAACACATTTTAATCAGACACTTCATATTTAATATTATTAGATGATTTGACAAGTGCATTTGACAGATGACACTTCCAATAAAAAATATTTGCATTTGGTTTGCAAAAGGTGTTTGTACGCATATTTTGGCTGGGATTTCGTTGCATTTGCACCGTTTTGAGCAGCAGGCGTCACCAGCATCTTGAAACGGCGAATCAGTCTGAGAAGAAATTGGTTCAAAACTCTTTCACTCTGGCAAAGGCTGTGAATACGCACAACAACCAGATGCGCTTCCACGTTGTGCATGCTAATATTGCACTGGTCTTTGAATGAATCAACCACAACTTCCAATTTGTTGCCTGCCCTTCACTGGTTTCTGTTAAGCGATGACCCAAAACTGCTTGGAAGGCAGCTATGCTTACCACTATACCACCAATACAGGTAGTAGGAAGCATTCGGCGGCGCATTGGGGTGAGTCTGGACTCTGTCATCTTCACAGAAGTCTTCACTGGCTTCTGTTAAGCGATGACCCGAAACAACGCATGTGGCCATTCAAATGTTACAACCATCCCTGGTGTCCCCTACAATTGCCTTCACCTAGCTCAAAAGCAGGAACTTTGTAGCTTGGACATCCTCTTACTGGAGACACATTTCAACAGGTATATTAAGAAAGCCTACACTTGCAC
>JBOFRC010000480.1:0-1122 GCA_051650825.1 Sarcina sp.
TAACATTAACCGCTGCACCTTTACATTGATGTTGTTAATGTGCACTGTCCCCTATAAATAAACAAAAACAACCTCCATAACATCAGCAACAACCAGCTTCAGAGTCCTGACACACAAGGTACCGCAGCACAATGTCCTCCACTGGGATTATACAGTAAACATACATCTTACTAAATATTTAGCCAGCTAGCAGACAAAGACACACACAGAGGGCGTATTTTACTCACGTTATCTGGAGTCTTTTCCTTCGTGGAGGTGAACTGCTTCTTGTCCACTTGCTGCTGCGACGCCATCTTGTTTGTTTGTTAACAGAACTTCTCCCGCCATCGCTGCGGCTAGCTAACAAAAATAAATTAGCTTATATACGCAGAAAAACTAGCTAACTCGTTTAATTTAAATGACGCTGTTAACCTTCTATAATTAGTTTGCTGTAAGGCCGAAGTGCGACTGACCTGAGACTCGGTTTCTTTTCCAAAATCCTGTACTTTTCACAGTTTCACCGCATATGAACGACATGTTTTAATCACCTTCACCTGCTTCTCTCTGGCAGACTCAACACGATTGGCGCTACTGTCGGAGTGCAATACCACCTTTGACCGCACAGGCTGCCGTTCACCAGCCGTTCACATCCAGAGGGGCGCTGTTTCACGCATTTTGAAGAAACTAAATTAAAAGTGGTGAAGAGAAGAAGAGATGGCCAAAGAACATTATTTAAAAAGAGCAACTAAACCCCAAAAACACTTTTTTTCAGCTAAAAACCAAAGTATATGGGTAACTGGGAAATAGGAAAATTATTTAACCTTTTAACTGAAATGTCACTGTTACACTATCTGGCCAAAAGTATGTGGACACCTAGACCTGTCCAGGTGTAAAAACATGTTTGTGGCCAATTTAAACATAATTAAAAAAAACTTCATTGCATTATGCAGAACAGCATTTTAAACAACAACAAAAGGCTACATATACATAGATTTGTAACATAAAGCAGGGACAGTATAAATATATAAAATTGTACTAAATTTGATAAAATAGATAAAGAATTGACAAAACATCCAGCCCCAGGTTGATAAATATTATACGTAATGATAGTCTTCTTATATGCAAATAGTGACTGTACGTCTG
>JBOFRC010000481.1:0-1085 GCA_051650825.1 Sarcina sp.
ATCGCAAGTCCGCTTGCGCATCTGTCCAAAGGGGTAGAGGGTATCAATAACAACTGGATGTTAAAAGTCACACACGATGACCCCGACACCTCGATCAGGGACCAGGGTCAGATCCTGTATGGCCTTCTGTCTGGTCAAGATGGTCATTTTCACACTCTCGCCCGGACCGAAGGGAGATGCCCCGGCCAAGCCTCTAGACGTGTTACGATGTGATGTTGTGCTCATGGCATTCGACTTCGGGATGGTAAGATCTCCCGGGTTTGAGTACGTGGACACATTCAACATTCAAAACATCGAAGACCCGGGCTTCTGTCGCTCTCCTTGGGCCTTTCCTCCAACCCCATACAGGCCGATATAACATCACTGGAAAACCGTTTCCAAGACATCTTGATGAAAACCTGGGGAAGTTCTCAACCCTCGGTTTCCGGGCTCAAGAAAGTGCCAGATCGAGCTTGGGTGGAAAGCTAGCATTGCTCTGGGGTGTCCCTGTGACTATCAGGAAGACCGGATCGGGACTGCTTTGCCTCCAGGCAAATGAAAGGTCTACAACTTACCCTTGTCCTATACACAATAGAGTTCACACCAAGTCAAAGCTGGGCACTCTGGTCTTTGCTACGCAAACTACACCGAAAAGTTTTGTACCTTGATTGAGAGTGAGATGTATGTATGCAACGTGCACAAACAAACCACACTGAAATGTGTTTCATACCAACCATGACATGGGCTTTAATGAATTGAACAAAAAAAAAAGAAAACAGACATCAGGTAAGATGAAATAAACACAGTCACACAATCAAGTCCTCAGCGGATGCAACGCAGGGAGCGTGCGGGGGCAATGCCTTGTCTCTCACAGGAGATGGCTCTGTTCACGTGTGTGAATATAGCGTTCACATGTAGCTCATCCAAGGTGGGCACGCTGTGTGGGTGTCCACGTTGAGCCACCTCGATGTGCTTCCCGTCCTTGATGTTGACACAGTGTTCTGTGCTGCACATCATGCCTCGGAACGGGTTGTTGATCATCAACCCTCTTTCTGTACCTGGTCCCGTATCTACAGTAGTCAAGCCTAATCACGTGCTTGTCCTTA
>JBOFRC010000482.1:0-6438 GCA_051650825.1 Sarcina sp.
CTTATTTGTGTATAAACTAAACATAAATATTAAAGAACATGTAATTGCTATTATGCCATATATCTCATTATTACTTTTTTCCGTATGTTTATTTTTTTTATTATTTATTATTTTTTTATTAATATTATTATTAATATTAGGCTTTTTACTTGGTCTCTTTGCAGTTGCCATCCTGCTAAACCACCTCTCTTTACAAAAATTATGTTAATCTCTTATAGTTATTTTTTTTATAAGCCTTAATTAAAAACGTTTCTAGCTTCAAACTAATTTACAATTTTAACCTAAAAAAATACATATACTAAATATTTTACTCTTAAATAAGTAATCTATCAATTAAAAAACTGTAAAAAGTCATAGCATACGCTATAACTCTTCATCAATTAAACTATTTAATTTTGCTAAAGCTTCTTTTACTCCTCCCTCTGAATCTATAATTCCATACTTAACAGCTTCTTCACCTATTAATATAGAGCCCATATCATTTAACAAATCATCAGTCCTAAGCATCAATTTTTTTAAATCTTTTTTAGATATTCGTGATGTTCTAACTATAAAGTCATCTATTCTTTCCTGCATTTTTTCAAAATATTTAAAAGTTTGTGATACACCTATTACTAACCCTGTCATTCTAACGGGATGTATAATCATAGTTGCAGATGGTGAAATAAATGAATATTTTGCTGCTGTAGCAAGCGGAACTCCTATAGAATGACCTCCACCTATTACTATTGAAACTGTCGGCTTACTCATACTTCTAATTATTTCTGCCATAGCAAGACCTGCTTCTACATCTCCCCCTACTGTATTTAAAACAAATAAAACACCTTTTATTTTTTCGCTTTGTTCTATTTCAATTAATTGTGGAATCATATGTTCATACTTAGTTGTTTTAGTCTGTGGCGCTGCTTCAGCATGGCCTTCTATTAACCCTATTATATTAACTACCTGTATTCTATCCTCTTTTTTCTTCTCTTCTTCTTTTTCAGTTTTATCTATCATGCCAAGTTCTTTTATTTCTTCAATTTTTTCAACTTTTGCCTCTTCATTTTCTTTACTCTCAACTTTGATATCTTCTTTTTTCTTTTTTTCCTTATCTAAACTCATAAAATCACTCCTTATAGTATTCTTAGGTTATACAATAAGATTTAATTTTATTCAAAAAAAGATAGAGCAAAAGCTCTATCTCTTATAAAAATGTAGTATGCAATGCTTGTATAGCCTCTTGCACAACATCAGAATCTACAAGACAAGATATTGTCATATGTGAATCTGCACTTTGTAAAACTTCTATTCCCTTAGAATCTAAGGCTATAACAACTTTAGACATAACTCCAGGAATTCCTCTCATTTTAGTTCCAACTATAGCAATTTTACTTAAATTCTCTGTTATTTTGTATACTAAATTATTTGCTTTCATTATATCTTCAAATAATTCTTTTTTGTCATCTGATATAGTAAATACCTTCTCTTTTGGAAAAATATTTATAAGATCCAAACTAATTTGATTATCAGCTAATTTTGAAAGCACAGTTTTATATGCTTCTTTATTATCTATATTATCATCTATATTTAAAGAAACTTGAATCCTTCCAGATTGATGAGTTATACCTGCTATAACACCTCTTGCATCAACATCACCAAGACTATCTATCATAGTTCCTTTACACTCAGACATAGTGTTCTTTATAACTAATGGTACATTTCCTTTCATCGCTGCCTCTACAGCTCTAGGATGTATAACTTTTGCTCCTTGATCTGCAAGTTCAAAAACTTCTGTATAACTTATCTTTTTAATTAGTTTAGCATCACAGACAATTCTAGGATCAGCTGTCATCATACCATCTACATCTGTAAATATTTGAACTTCTTTAGCTTTTACTGCTACTCCAAGTATTGCTCCTGTTGTATCACTTCCACCTCTACCTAGAGTAGTGAAAAATCCATCTCTATTCACACCTTGGAACCCAGCAATTACTGGAACTTTACCTTGTTTTACAACTTCTAAAATATGTTTAGGATCTATGTCAATAGGCTCTGCTGATTTAAAATTACTATCTGTCAAAATTCCAGCCTGTCCTCCTGTTAAAGGAACTGCTTGAATACCTGCATTTAAAAAGTCATTACTCATTGTAACTGTACTTATAATTTCACCGCAGGCCATAAGCATATCAGTAGCCATTTTATTCTCTTCTTTAAAGTTTTCACCAACTAATGATAAAAGTGTATCTGTAGCATATGGTTCCCCTTTTCTTCCCATTGCTGATACAACAACAACTGGCATATACCCTTGATCTAATACTTCTTTCACTTTTTGTATAACCATTTGTCTTCTTTCTGGTGTTGATACTGACGTACCCCCAAATTTCTGTACTATAATTTCCATATAAAATCACGCCCCTATAAATTTACTTTGCGCATAAGCTCCTGTTCAGCGTCTAATATAATAGTTCTAGCTCCGATTTTTTTTACAAATTCCCAGTCTACTTCATAAAATTCGCTGTTATTATTAAAAAAACCAAATCTACCCCCACCTATGTTAAGAAGTAATATTTTAAATTCTCCTTTTTCATCAACTACTATATCATTATCAGCAAGAGTCTCAAATTTTTCTCCGTCATTAATATTTATTATTTCATATTTTTCTATTTCACTTAGATATTTTATATTACTCATAATATATCCCCCCTCATTATATTAAATTATGAAGATATATTAAAGCATATGATTAAATTTTCTATAAAAATTTAATAAAAAAAGGCAATATAAATTGCCTTTTATCTATTCACCCTTTTTAGCTTCTTCTTCTAGCACATCTTTTCTTGAAAGATTAACTCTTCCTTGTTGATCAATTTCTGTAACTTTTACTAATATTTCATCGCCAACAGAAACTACATCCTCAACTTTATTAACTCTCTCAAGTGCAAGCTTAGAAATGTGAACTAAACCTTCTTTATTTGGAAGCACTTCAACAAAAGCTCCAAAAGTAGTTATCTTAGTAACTTTTCCAAGATAAATTTCTCCTGGTTTTAACTCTTTTGTTAAACCTTCAATAATTTTGATAGCTTCCTTAACACCAGCTGAATCTTCTGATGAAACAAATACTAATCCATCTTCTTTTATGTCTATCTTAACTCCAGTATCAGCTATAATTTTATTTATAACTTTACCACCAGCACCTATGACATCTCTTATTTTTTCTGGATCTATTCTAAGAGTAGATGTTTTTGGTGCAAAATCTGATACCTCTTCTCTTGGAGCAGGGATACATTCATTTATCTTATCTAAAATAAGCATTCTTGCTTTTCTAGCATCTGTAATAGCATCTCTTATGATAGTTTCTGATAATCCTTTTATTTTTGTATCAACTTGTATTGATGTAATACCTTTTTCTGTTCCTGCAACTTTAAAGTCCATATCTCCAAAGAAATCTTCTATTCCTTGAATATCAGTTATTACACTTTCTTGTGATAAATCTTCAGATGTAATAAGTCCCATAGCAATTCCTGCCGCTGGTCTTTTTATTGGAACACCAGCTGCTAAAAGCGCAAGTGTACTTCCACAAACAGAAGCTTGTGATGTTGATCCATTAGAACTTAAAACTTCTGATACTAATCTTATTGTGTATGGGAAATCGTCTTCTGAAGGAATTAATGGTTCTAAAGCTCTTTCTGCTAAAGCTCCATGACCAATTTCTCTTCTTCCTGGACCTCTTAATGGTCTAACTTCACCTACACTGTAAGCTGGGAAGTTATAGTGATGCATATATCTTTTTGATACTTCCTCACCTATACCATCTAAAGTTTGGTATTCACCAACTCCTCCAAGAGTAGCAACAGTCATAACTTGTGTAAGTCCTCTTGTGAATAATCCTGTACCATGTGTTCTTGGTAATATGTCAACTTCACAACCTATATTTCTTACTTCATCAAAAGCTCTTCCATCTGGTCTTTCATGTTCATTTAATAACATATTTCTAACAGATTTCTTTTGAATTGTATATATTGCTTCAGCTATATCTGATAACTTATCTTCATATTTTTCATTAAATTGTTCTGCTATTTTATCTTTAATTTCGTCTATAACAACATTTCTTTTGTCTTTATCTTTAATGTGCATAGCTTCGTTTATCATATCATAAGCAAAAGCTTTAATATCAGCAAAAACTTCACCATCTATTTCATGAAGTTCTGGCACCATTTTTTCTTTTCCAAATTCTTTCATAGCATCTTCTTGGAATTTAATGATTGGCTGACATTCGTCAAATCCATATTTTATAGCATTTATCATAACCTCTTCTGGTATTTCATTACCACCAGCTTCAATCATCATAACTCTTTCATTTGTTGCACAAACTGTTAATTCCATTTCACTTTGTGCTCTTTCTTCTGATGTAGGGTTTGTTATGAATTTATCACCTATTAAACCAACTTGCACAGCTGCAACTGGTGTTGTGTATGGAATTGATGATAAACAAAGAGCTGTTGACGCAGCATTTATAGCTAATATTTCTGGTAGGTTATCTTTCTCAACTGATACTACAGTACATACAACTTGAACATCATTTCTATATCCACTTGGGAATAATGGTCTTATAGTTCTATCTACAGCTCTACCGTGTAAGATTGATTGTTCTGAAGGTTTTCCTTCTCTTTTAATAAATCCTCCTGGGATTTTTCCAACTGAATATAATCTTTCTTCATATTCAACGCTTAAAGGGAAGAAATCTATTCCGTCTCTTGGATTTTCTGATGAGTTTGCATTTGTTAATATTACAGTATCTCCATAACTCATAAAAATAGCTGCATTTGATAACATTCCTATTTTTCCAAAGTCAACTTTTAGAGTTCTACCCGCTAACTGTATTTCATGTGTTTTATTCATACTGAATACCTCCTTTCGGTAATCAACTGGTAAATGTTTATAAATTTAATATTCTTAAAATAATAGAGCGGTATAATAAACCCGCTCTACTAAATTTATTTTATATACAAAAAGATTATCTTCTTAATCCTAATTCTTTAACTATAGCTCTGTATCTTTCGATATCTTGCTCTGTTAAGTAGTTTAATAATCCTCTTCTTTGTCCAACCATCATAAGAAGTCCTCTTCTTGAGTGGTGGTCTTTTTTATGAGTTCTTAAGTGATCTGTTAATGAGTTTATTCTCTCTGTTAAAAGAGCTATTTGAACTTCTGGTGATCCTGTATCTCCCTCATGTCTTCCATATTTAACGATTAATTCTTGCTTTTTAGCTTTATCCATTGATAAGCACCTCCGTATTTTTTATCCCCTAATTCCAAGAAGAAGGCGGTACCCAAAATCTTAGGATTAGGTTCTATATGATTATAACAAAAGTATTTTTTATTGTAAACAAAGTTTTATAAAATAATTTGAGTTTTTCTATTATAGGCAAACATTTTATCTTTTTCTAATTGTTTTTTTAATTCATCAAGAGAATTAAACTTAACTTGCCCTCTTATACTCTCAATAAAATAGACTTTTATACGCTTTCCATATATATCTTTTGCAAAATTTAAAATATAAGTCTCTACAGTTATTTTTTCCCCATTAACAGTTGGATTATTTCCTACTGATGTTATGCCTTTAAAAATTTCCCCATCAATTTCTACATTTGTATAATAAACTCCTATTTTAGGTAAAACAAGAGTTTCATCTACTTGTAAGTTAGCAGTCGGAAATCCTATAGTTCTACCTAATTGTTTTCCCCTCACTACTTCTCCTGTAAGAAGAAATTCTCTAGTTAACAATTCATTAGCCATCTCAATCTCTCCTTTTGCTATAAATTCTCTTATTTTAGTTGAACTTATAATACATCCATTTTCTTTATATGCATCTAAAACACTAACAGTAAAATTATATTTTTTCCCAAGGTCTTCAAGAAGTTTAATATCTCCCTTATTTTTATATCCAAACCTGTAATTAAATCCAACTACAAACCCTTTTGCATTAAATTTATCTAGCAACATCTTTATAAATTCTTCAGGAGTTTTACTCATTAACTTATTATCAAAGTTATCTAAACAAACTAAATCTATCCCTAGACTCTCTAGTACTGCAAGCTTTTTATCATTAGTCATTAAAATTTTAGGTTTACTATTTGGATTGATAACGCTTAATGGATGATTCGCAAAAGTATATACCATACTTTTTGCACAATTTTCTTTACTTAACCGTACTAATTCGTACATCAGAGTTAAATGTCCTTTATGAAGCCCATCAAAGCTCCCTAGTGCAATATATGTATCATATTTAAAGTTTTCTTTTGTTTTATCATCTATTAATATCATCTAAACCTTACTCCTCTAACAATAACTTTTCTATTTTAAATGCATTATTTTTTTTCATGCCAAGCCCTAATAATTTACTCTTATTATCATAAACTCTATATAAAACATTTTCCGTAATATCTACTCCATTAT
>JBOFRC010000483.1:0-3996 GCA_051650825.1 Sarcina sp.
ATCATTGAATTTCTTTTTCCAAATCTTGAATTTATGATAACTTTTATTTTCTGTTTACTTAAATCTGAACCATCCTTAGCTAATATATAGTATCTTCTATCTTCACCAAAAGAAACTTTATAATCACCTATATCAAAATAAGTCCCCATATTTGATTTCATCTCTTTATTCATATCATACTCAATATAAATCTTTTGCATTTGTATCCCCTCCGTAAATTTAAATTTACTTTTCACCTTTTGTATGCTAGATAATCTATCTTCATACTTAAAATGATACAATTTGAATTTTAAGTTGATATAAATAAGTTTTAAAATTTTTATAAACGTATTTTAGAAACTACTTATCACTTAACTTTAATTGATGTAAGATAATTCTAACAAATTAAGTTAAAGAAACTCTCTATTATTTTCTATTAGTATATGTAAGCATTGCTACACCATCTATAACTCCACTTTCTTGTAAACTTAATTCTATCATTGGATTATTATCTAAAAAAAGCCTTCTACCCTTACCAAGTATACAAGGAATTATACCGATAATATATTCATCAATAACTTTAGCTTTAATAAATGGATCTATAGAACAACCCCCTCCAAATAGCCATATATTTTTATGTTCTACATCTCTAATTTCAACTATTTTTTCTACTAAGTTACTTGTTATATATTCTACATTTTCTTTCTCTGACTCTTTATGTTCTCTTGTTATAACATATATTTTTTTATTTGAAAAAGTTTTAAAAGTTTCTTCTGGTAAATCATCATAAGCTAATCTTCCCATAACTATAACATCACAAGTATCTAAAAAATCTTCAAACTTAAATTCATTTTCTGTATCTTGAGATGAATCTCCATGACCTTTTATCCAATCAAAATCCCCATTTTCATCACATATATATCCATCTAAGCTAACTGCTAAATTTAAAATTATTTTATTATCCATTTTTGTCCTCCCTCAAAATAACTTAGCTTAATTATATCACCATTAAAATTTATTTAGTCTTATCTTAGTAAAAGTTAAAAAATCATTAATAAAAAAATAAGCTACTTCAAAATCAACTTGATAACGAAATAACCTATCTTTATAAGCTTTTTATTTTAATTTTATTTCAAATCCTTCTTCTGATATTGTTATATAAACAGTATCTTCAAACTTAAAGTTTGTTTTTATAAAAGTTTATCAAACATCCATCTAATAAAACTTTTCTTTCCTCAGCAGAAATATCTAAATTTAAATTCATTAATTTAATACTATTTTTTTTAATAAGTTTAGCAAGAATTTTAACTCTACCACTTATTATACTCTCTCTAATATTTTCAATATAAATATAATCACCATTCTCTAATATATCTGATAATTTTTCATCTGTAGTAAATGGAAGCAATCCCCAATTTATCATATTAGAACGATATCTTTTAGTGGCATATTCAACAGCTATATTTGCTCGTCCCCCAAGCACTCTTTGACATGATGCAGCCTGTTCTCTAGCTGAACCATCCCCCGGTTTATTAGCATATATAACACTACCAATTGTTGTTTTCTCTATTACTTCTTCCTCACTCATTTCTAAAACATTAGTTATTAAACTTTCTAATTCTTTTGATAATTTTCTGTTCTTTTTATTTTCTAACTCAAATCTTTCATCTTCTATTTTTCGTGTTGCTTTAGCTCTATCAAGATACTTTGGTTCCCTTCTTGATAAAGTAAATTCTGACATCAAAATAGGATTTGATCTATATGTTGAGGCTTCTCCTGAAGGTATTAACTCATCTGTTGTTGTTACTTCATCATCAATAACAGCAGCAACCTGCAATAGTAGGTTTTCCTTTAATTCATGAAACTCTGGCCAAGCCTCTATATTAGGTCCTTCTATTAATTCCTCTTTAGAGTTTTCCTTTTCGTACCCATCAAAAACTCTAGAATATGGTGCTTCATCAAATACATAAGTATTCTCTAGCTCATCAAAATCTATATCTGTTGCAGCTGTAAGATATCCCCCATTAAGAGATGTTGCTGCTATAGACCTTGCATCCATTAATGCAACTGATGCAATTTGTCCATCTATAGGTTTTGATCCCTCCCTATTCGGAAAATTCCTAGTTGTATGTCTTATTGATAAACTTCCTGTAGCAGGAACATCCCCAGCACCAAAGCAAGGTCCACAAAAAGCAGTTTTTATAATAGCCCCACTTTTCATAAGTTCTACACCTATTCCCTCTTCCATAATTCTTGTATAAATAGGTGTACTAGCTGGGTAAATATTTAAACTATAATAATCATTAGTAAGTTTTTTTCCTTTTAAAATATTCATACAAGCTTTTATGTTTTCATACATTCCACCTGAGCATCCAGCAATTTCACCTTGATCTACTTTTAATCTTCCATCTACAATTTTGCTTCTTAAATCTAACTTTACATTTTTATTATCTATTTGTTTATTAGCTTTACGTTCTGTTTGTGCTAAAATTTCTTCTAAATTAGCATTTAACTCTTTAATTGTATATGCATTACTAGGATGGAATGGTAGTGCTATCATTGACTCTATTTCTGCTAAATTAATATATACCATACCATCATAGCAAGCTACACCTCGTGGTGCTAAAGCTTTAAAATCTTTTTCTCTTTTATGAGTTTTATAATAATCTAAAACTTTTTCATCAGTCTTCCAAATAGAACTTAAACAAGCTGTTTCTGTAGTCATAACATCTACACCATTTCTAAAATCTACAGATAATCCATGAACACCATCACCAATAAACTCTAATATATTATTTTTTGCAAATCCATTCTTAAATACTTCCCTTATAAGAGCTAGTGCAACGTCTTGAGGTCCTATACCTTTTCTTACACTACCTTCTAAATATACGCATATAACTTTTGGAAATTTAATATCGTAGGTGTCATCTAAAAGTTGCTTTACTATTTCTCCGCCACCTTCACCTATAGAAATTGTTCCTAAAGCACCATATCGTGTATGACTATCAGTCCCAAGTATCATTGATCCACACTTTGCCATTCTTTCTCTCATATACTGATGAATAACAGCCTGATTTTGTGGGACATAAATTCCTCCATACTTTTTAGCTGCTGTTAGTCCAAATAAGTGATCATCATCATTTAAAGTTCCTCCAACAGCACATAAAGAATTATGGCAGTTTGTCAGAACATATGGCTTATTAAATTTTTTAAGTCCGCTAGCTCTTGCAGTTTGTATAACTCCAACATAAGTAATATCATGAGATGCTAAGGCATCAAAATTTATTTTTAGATTTTCCATATCACCTGATGTATTGTGACTTTTTAATATTTGCCCTGTTATAGTATTTAGTTTTCCTTCAAATTCTTCTATATCTATTGCTTTTTCATCTACTAAAATTTCATTTTTAAACCATACTTTTTTATCTATCAATTTAATCATACAATCACTCCTCACTACATTTAATTAAATTTTATTCCTAGATTAACTATTCGTCTAATACATAAAAGGCATATATATTATTCCTTAAAGCTATACTTTAAAATTAAAGAAAGTATAATAAAGTTATAAATGTATTAAATACGGAGGATTATTTATGGATTTCAAAGAATTAGAATATGTATTAGCAGTAGCTAAATTTCAAAATATAACTAAAGCCGCACAAACATTATTTATATCTCAACCATCTCTAAGTAAGTATATAAAAAATCTTGAAAATAGACTTGGTGTTTCTTTATTTAATAGACTTGGAAATAAATTTACCCTTACATATGCTGGTGAAATATATATAAAAAATGCAAAACAAATCTTACTAATAAAAAATAGAATGCTTAATGAGATGCAAGATATTTCTCAATTTAAAAAAGGAGAAATTAATATAGCATTTCCTTATACTAGAGGTTCTTATATGATTCCTGAAAGTATACCAAAATTCAAAGAAAAGTATCCTAATATAAATATTAATTTAATTGAAGATACTTCTACTAATCTCGAAAAACTTTTAGTAGCTGGTGATG
>JBOFRC010000484.1:0-14153 GCA_051650825.1 Sarcina sp.
TCGATGGAGTGGTCTTGGAATTATGAAAGACAAGCAAATATGGCTTATGCTTATGCAATGATTCCTATAATTGAAAAACTTTATAAAACGGATAAAGATAGAGCATTAGCTTTAAAGAGACATTTAGAATTTTTTAATACAACACCACATATTTCAACATTAATGCTTGGTATATCTACTGCGATGGAGGAAAATAATTCTAAAACAGAAGATTTTGATGAAAGTTCAATAAATAATGTAAAAGTAGGTCTTATGGGACCATTAGCAGGAATCGGAGATTCATTTTTTTGGGGAACTTTAAGAGTTTTAGCAACAGGAATAGGGACTTCTCTAGCATTAGAGGGAAATATATTAGGACCAATATTATTTATATTAGTTTTTAATATTCCACATTTATTATTAAGATATTTTTCAATGATGGGAGGATATAAACTTGGTTCTGGAATTTTAGATAAAATTCAAAAATCTGGATTAATGGAAATGCTGACATATGGTGCTGCTATTTTAGGACTCATGGTTATTGGTGGAATGACGGCACAGATGGTAAGTGTAAATATTCCTTTGACGTTTGGACAAGGTGATAGTATTGTTGCTGTCAATGATATAATAAACGATATTATGCCTGGCATTATGTCATTAGGATTTACAGGATTTGTTTATTATTTGCTTCATAAACATTTTAAGCCAACAACAATTCTTGTTATTATTGCTGGAATTGGAATATTTGGAGCATTTTTTGGGATATTAGGATAGGTGTTATATGAATGAAACAATGATGACATATATAAAAGAGGAGTCTATTGTAACTAGAAATATTATAAAAAATAGGAATAAAAATTTGAAAGATTTTGTTGAATTTGTGAAAATAAAATCTTTTAAAACATGGAATGTTTTTGCTACAGGATCTTCAGCAAATGCTATAGAAGTGGCGAAGTATTATGTTGAAAAGTTATTAAATATAGAGATAAACATTATTATGCCAAGTTCATATGTCAATTATAAAAAGCAGGTCTCAAATGAATCTTTAAATATATTAGTAAGTCAAGGAGGAGAGAGTGCTTCAATAATTAATACGGCAGAATATTTAGCTAGTAAAAAAATTTTTGTTGTAGGTATTACAGAAAATTTTACTAGTCCGTTAAGTCAGAAAACTAATTTAAATATTAAAATTGATTGTGGACATGAATTAGTAGGATATGTTACTAAAGGGGTTGTTGGAACGGTTTTAACTTTCATGCTTATGGGATTAGAAATAGCTTATTCAAAAAAGATAATTAACTTTGATTTTTATCAAAGAGAACTTGATAATTTTTATACGATGATTTTATCGATAGATAATACAATTAATACAACAGAAGATTGGTATGAAAAGAATAAAAAAGAGCTTGTTTTAGGAAAACATTTTGTATTTATTGGATATGGAGCAGGATATGGTGTTGCTAAGGAGGCTCAAACTAAGTTTGAAGAAGTGGTAAGACAGCCAACTAATAGTTATGAATTAGAGGAATATATGCATGGACCATATTTAGGATTATCAAAAAATGATTATATAATTTTTATTGAAAATAATAATTTAATTAAATTTAGACAGCAGAAATTATATGAGTACATGAAGCGTTATAATAATAACTTATATATTTTGACTTATAGTAAAGAAAATAAAGAAAAAACGTTAGTTAATGAAAATAATTTATGTGAAGTTAAAAGTTCAATATTAATGCTGATAAGTATTCATATTATTTCGTATAGGTTAGCTGAAGATAAAGGAAATAATCTAAAAGAAAAAATTTTTGATGATTTTGATACTGTTTTAAAAAGTAAAATTTAAATTTAATAGGGGGTATATTATGTTAAAGTTTAACGAAATTGAATATAGAGAAAGTATGAAAAATATAATAGCTGCAAGAAGAAATGCTGAGGAAATAGCAGATAAGATATCACAAGAGGGGTTTAAAAATATATTTTTTACAGCAGTTGGTGGAAGTTTAGCACCTATGATGGCAATTGGTGAAATGGCAAAACAATTAACAGAACTTCCTGTTTTTGTAGAGCAATCAGCAGAACTTCTTACTGTAGGTAATAAAAATTTATCTGAAAATTCTATAATGGTTACTATGTCTAAATCAGGAGATACTAAAGAAACTGTTGCAGTTGCTGAATATTATTCTAAAAAAGGAATAAAAGTAATATCACTTACCAAAAATTTAGAATCTAATTTAGCCAAAGCTAGTTACTATACAATTCCTATGAGACATGAAAATGGAGTAGAGTATGAATATATGTTATTATTTTGGTTTTTCTTCAGAGTACTAAAAAATAGAGGTGATTTTGATAATTATGAATTATTTGCAAATCAATTAGAATTATTACCTGAAAATTTAATAAAGGCAAAAATTCAATTTGATCCTATAGCAGAAAGTATAGCTAAAAAATATTATAATGAAGACTATATGATGTGGATTGGAAGTGGAGAACTGTGGGGAGAAACTTATTTATTTTCAATGTGTTTACTAGAAGAAATGCAGTGGTTAAAAACTAAGTCTGTTACATCTACAGAGTTTTTCCACGGAACATTAGAGTTAGTTGAAAAAGATACTTGTATCTTTTTGTTGAAAAGTGAAGGAAAGTTTAGAAAATTAGATGAAAGAGTTGAAAAATTTGTAAGTCAGTTTAATGAAAATTTAACTGTAATTGATACAAAAGATTTTAAGTTACATGGAATTAATGATGAGTTTAGATGGATTTTAGCCCCAACAATAACATCTACTATTTTAGTTGATAGATTAGCACATCATTTTGAAAATAATACTAAGCATTCATTAGATATACGAAGATATTATAGACAATTTGATTATTAGAATATAAAATTACAAAGAAATAGATTTAAATTGATGTAAGACCTAATATATAATTTGTATACGCATAATATAAAAAAACAAGTCACTACAAAAGTGGCTTGTTTTTTTATATTAAATTAAATACTTGCTAGTTAATTACTAAAAAGTTTTTTGATTATATGAACTTAAAATATAAATACGAATAATATTGTAAAAATATTGAATAATTTTCGTTAAATGGTTATAATTATATTTGTGGAAAGAAAAGGAATTTGATTTTAGGGGGATAATAATGATTGTTAATAAAGGAAATGCGAATAATTTGAGTTCATCTATCTTTGATATAAATGGAAGGCCGAGTATTCAAAAGGCCCTGCCATTATCATTACAACATTTACTTGCTATGATTGTTGGTAATGTAACTCCAGCTCTTATAGTAGCAAGTGCAACAAATTTGGATATTGCAGATAAAACAATTCTTGTACAATGTTCTTTATTTATTGCGGGAATAGCAACGCTTATGCAACTTTATCCATTGAAAGGAATTGGGTCAGGGCTTCCTGTTATTATGGGGGTTAGTTTTGCTTATGTACCAACACTTACCGCAATAGGAGCTACATATGGAATAGAAGCTATTTTTGGAGCACAAATATTTGGGGGGATTGTATCTATTATAGTAGGAATTTTTATAAAACAACTTAAAAAGATTTTTACACCTATTGTAACAGGAACAGTTGTTTTTACTATAGGATTATCTTTGTATCCAACAGCTATAAATTATATGGCTGGAGGGGTTGGTGCAACAGATTTTGGTTCACCTGTTAACTGGGGAATTGCATTTGTAACATTAGGAATAGTTTTATATTGCAATCAATTTACAAAAGGATACTTTAAACTTGCATCAATACTTGTAGGAATCGTAGTCGGGTATATAATAGCATTAGTTTTTGGTAAAGTAGATTTTTCAGCAGTTGCCTCAGCAGCTTGGATACAAGTTCCACAACCCTTTCATTTTGGAATAAAATTTGTGCCAGCAGCAATAATTTCAGTAGTTGCTATATTTATTGTTAGTGCAGTTGAAGCAGTAGGAGATTTTACAGCAACAACAGAGAGTGCTATGGGAAGAGAGGTTGAAGATGAAGAATTATCAGGAGGAATTATAGGTAATGGAGTAGCGAGTGTATTAGCATCTTTAATTGGAGGATTACCAACAGCAACATATAGCCAGAATGTAGGAATAGTTGCAATGACTAAAGTTGTGAGTAAGACTATTTTTATGATTGCTTCAGTATTTATGCTTCTTGCTGGTTTTATACCAAAGTTTGGTGCTATAATAACTACAATACCTCAAAGCGTATCAGGTGGAGCAACTATTAGCGTTTTTGCTATGATAACAATGACAGGAATTAAAATTTTAGTTAAAGAAGAGTTATCAGGAAGAAATGTAATAGTAATAGGACTTGCTATTGCACTAGGAATGGGAATATCACAAGTACCAGATGCACTTTCTAAATTCCCAGAGTGGGTAAATATGGTTTTAGGAAGTTCACCAGTAGTTATAACTAGTATAGTAGTTATAGCGCTTAATATAATATTACCTAAAGTATCGATGGAACAAGAGGAAGAAGAAAGAAAAAAACTTGATATTTAAGTAATAGTTTATAGCCTTACTAATTCTAAAAATAGAATTAGTAAGGCTATTTTATTATTTTTCTTTAAAACTATTTTCATATATATCGAGAAAAGAAGAAATAAAAGTTAAATTTTCTTGTTCTGTACTAGAAGATATATCCGTAATTTGGAATGCATGGTTTTTATAAGAATCAAAGTTAGATTGAGTTAGTGGTAAAAGATTAAAAGTTTTTTGTACTTTTTTTAATTCACTTGCATAATCTTTTTTGAAATTTTTAAAAGCTATACTAGGATTTTTAAAAACAGCTTGTCCGTTTTGGTTTGCAGCTATTTCAAAATTATTATTTTTATTAGAGAAATAATCTGTATTGACTTCACCTTGTATGTTAGTGTTTCCTATAATATATTCCTGTGTATATGGGAAGTCAGGAGATTTAGAATTAATTTTAAAAAATATGAAAATTATAGCAAGCAGAGAAGTTAATAATAATAATATTTTTTTCATATAGTTGAACTCCTTATATTTAATATTTTTATAATATATAAATTAGGGGAGGTAGATATGTGTAGGTTTTAGCTGTAATTAAACACTCGCCTAAATTTAATGGATATGTATATATTAAATATATCTAATATTACAATATATGTAAATTTATTTTTTTTATTTCTTTATAATATGCAATGTTATAATAATTTTAGAGGTGGGGACATGCTTATAAATAAAATAAATGAGATATTAAACACTAGTTATGCGAATGATACATATCAATCTATAGGAAAATATATAAAGGATAATATTAATGAAATTCCAAAGATGTCTATAGAGGAAGTTGCGAAAAGTTGTTTTGTATCAAAATCTATGATTACTAAATTTACTAAAAATTTAGGTTTTGAAAGTTTCAAAGATTTTAAGTATGAATGTGAACAACATAGTAGAGCTATAGAAGAGATGCCAAATATTAAATATAAAAATAATAATCTTAGGGAAAATGTAGTTGAAATGATGGATAGTGTAAACAATGCTTTTAGAAATGCGGCGAATGAATTAGATTATAAGTTATTAGAAAAATTTATAGAAGATATAAAAAAATGTTCATCAATTATAGCTATAGGAAATGGTTCATCTAAAAATGTTTGTGAGAGCCTACAATTTTATTTTGACTATATAAAAAAGCCGGTATATATTGCTGATGTTGATTTTAAAAGAGAAATTGACATAGATGCAAATGCTATTATTATTTTGATAAGTGCTAATGGGAATATGATTAAATATAATAAAAGAACTGTAAGAAAGGTTAATGAATTAAAGCAGAAAAAATGGTTAATTACATGTAATGAGGATGTGAAAGATATTGAAAATACTATAGTTATACCATCTAAAGAAGCAGCTATAAATGATATTCTCACTATATTTATGGTTAAAGTTATTGTAAGTAAGTTAATGGAGGAGAGGAGATAGTTCACAAAATGTGAACTTTACTCCTTTTTTTATTATTTAGGAGTAAAGTTAAGTTAAAGAATATATATGCTATAACTTATAGTAATTTAAATAAATACAGGGGGATCAAAATATGGTATTTTCAAAGAATTTTTTATGGGGCGGTGCAACAGCTGCAAATCAATGTGAAGGGGCCTATGATGCAGATGGAAGAGGTCTTGCTAATGTAGATATACATCCTAGTGGTAAGGATAGATTTAAGGTTGCATTAGGTAATCATAAGATAATGGGTTTTGAAGAAGGAAATTTTTATCCAGGATTAGAAGCAATTGATTTTTATCATAATTACAAAGAGGATATTAAAATGTTTGCTGAAATGGGATTTAAGGTTTTTAGAATGTCTATTGGTTGGACAAGGATTTTTCCAAAAGGTGATGAATTAGAAGCAAATGAAGCTGGTTTAATATTTTATGAGAATGTATTTAAAGAATGTAAGAAATATAATATAGAACCTTTAGTTACAATAACGCATTTTGATTGTCCTATTCATCTTATAACTGAATATGGTGGTTGGAAAAATAGAAAAATGATTGATTTCTATGAAAGACTTGTAAAAGTATTAATTAATAGGTATAAGGGATTAGTAAAGTACTGGCTTACTTTTAATGAAATAAATATGTTATTGCATCTTCCATTTATGGGAGCAGGAATAGTTATTGAGGAAAATGAAAATAAAGACCAAGTATTATTTACAGCGGCACATAATCAATTAGTAGCTAGTGCATTAGCCACTAAAATTGCACATGAAATAGATCCTAAAATTAAGATGGGATGTATGCTTGCAGCAGGGAATACTTATCCTAATACACCAAATCCAAATGATGTATGGAAATCAATAAATAAAGATAGAGAAAATTATTTCTTTATAGATGTTCAATCTAGAGGATATTATCCAAGTTATGCATTAAAAGAAATGGAAAGAAAGGGAGTAGTTCTTCCAATTGAGCAGGGAGATTTAGAACTTTTAAAAGATAATACTGTAGATTTTATATCTTTTAGTTATTATTCTTCAAGACTAACAAGTGCTGACCCTGAAGTTAATAAATATACAGAAGGAAATGTATTTGATACATTAAAAAATCCATATTTAAAAGCTAGTGAGTGGGGCTGGCAGATAGATCCACTAGGGTTAAGAATAACTTTAAATAATATTTACGATAGATATCAAAAACCAATGTTTATTGTTGAGAATGGTTTAGGAGCTAAAGATGAGCTAATAGATGAAACTGTTAATGACGATTATAGAATTGAATATTTAAGAGAGCATATAAAAGCTATGAAAGATGCTGTTGAAATTGATGGAGTAGACCTTATGGGATATACTTCTTGGGGATGCATAGATTTAGTTAGTGCATCAACAGGTGAAATGTCTAAGCGTTATGGATATATTTATGTAGATAGAGATGATTTAGGAAATGGGACATTAAAACGTTATAAAAAGAAAAGTTTTTATTGGTATAAAAAAGTTATAGAAAGTAATGGAGAAGATTTAGATTAAGTAGCTAAAAAGTAATTATTTAAATTTTAAATAGTACAATTAAATAAAAGAATTTTAAATTATGTAGAGATAGAGGTATAGTATAAACAGCTAAAGCAATATTTAAAAAATTTTACCGAACATTAAAACTAATTAAAGTCAAGAGAACTGTTAGTAGCTGAACAGTTCTTTTTTATTTAATATATTTAAGAAAGTTCATTATAAAAAGAGAATTTGTGTTTAATAAAAATCAAATATTTTAAGTTAGGAGCGTTAGAGATGAAAGAATTTATTGTTAATGATAGTAAAGAATTATATAATGCCTGTATGTATTCAGGAACTAAAAAGATAGTATTAAATAGGAATTTAAATTTATCAGAAGAATATATACAATCTTTAAAGTATATGGATGGTGAGCTTTATGGTAATGGTTTTAAGTTGTATTTTAAAGAGAGTGTTTGGGGGTTTAAATTAATAAATTTAGATCTTTTAAAAGAGTTGCTATATCTCTTCTTATGATGATTAGAAAAATATAAGGTTAATAAAAAAGAATTGTATACATAAAGCTATATATAGTTAATTGTATTTAAATAGATAAGGGACAGTTAATTTTAAACTGTCCCTTATAAGTTATTATTTTACTAGGGGTTTTTGAGTTGTTAACCCATCTTTTGTTAAGTATAAAGTAATTGGTTTTGTAACTTTATAGTTTTTAACTAGTTTGCCATTAACATAAACATTATTAAGAATTATGTTAGCTGATGTTTTATAATCTATTGTTATTGAATCACCATAGTTAAATGGTCTATTATTGAAGTCATTATACAAAGGTGTTGGTATAGCATCGCTTCCCATCGCTTTTAAACTTACAATATTAGTTCCTTGTGTATTATTTAAACCTATTGAAAAGGCTTCTTTGCTGCTACTTAAATATGGATTTGTCATATACCAGCCTTTATTTTCTGTAAGTTGCATTTTATGAGTGTTAAAACCTATTGAACCAAGATTATCATTCCATACATTGTTTATGACTATATTGCTATCATCAAGACTCATTTGTTTTTTTACAGTAGGTATAACTGAGACTGAATTTTCTCCCCATTGTGATACTGTAATATTTGTTTTATTTGTCATTTGACTAGTAGTTTTAATTACACTAGTATATTGACCATTTTCATTAGTATTAGCAGTAAATGTTTCTCCATTAATAGTTATTGTAACAGTGCTATTAGGTAATGCTATTCCTGAAACAGTTGTTTCATAAAATGGCTCATTATTTAATCCTGTTATAGCCGTTGCTTTAGCTGTTACTGATTTAGTGAAGCTAAATGGTACAAGCCCAGCATCTGTTATTTTAAACATCTGTGTAGCTCCATTTCCATTACTAATAGTTTTTCCATCGGCGATTACAGTTATATGACTATTTTGATTATTTGCATAAGAGATTTGTAAAATATCGCCTATTTTATAATGTTCACTTGAAAGTGCATTTCTAAGGTCAGCAACTGAATTGTTTCCTTTTAATGTTTTACTAAAAACATCCTTTCCTGTTAATGGGTTAATGACTGCTATAGTCATAAAAGCTTCAGATGTATTTGCGCCTAAATAACTATTGCTTCCTTGCACATTAAATGTATTATTCATACTATCAAATGTTATGTTAGCTGCATCTGTTCCCCATCCATTATAAATATCTATTGAGCTTGGAGTTATCCCTTTAAATAAATTTCTAAATTGTGGGTCATTTCCAAGATTGAAATTATAATAAAGAGAGTGATTCCAAACTTCTCCTGTATGTTCCCAAGCTTTACTTGGATCATTTGCAAAATAACTTGTATAGCTATGAGCTGGGTCCCAAAGAGTAGCTTGAACTGAAAAACTATGTCTACTATTATTTACATACTGATTACAATTAAACATATGCCATGTTGTATCAACAGTCATCCATCTATTTTCTGATGGAATCCATACTTGGTTCCATGAATGAAAACCACTGTATCTTTGATAATTTCCAGGTTCATTAACATATCCTGTAACAACTCTTGTAACAAGTCCAGCATATTGTCCCATTACAGCATAAAGCTGTGCTTTATTAAAACAAACTCCACCGTGTTCATAGGTATTTATTGTGTTTCCACCAACATTTTCATATGGAACAGGACTTACGATATTGAAAATAGCTTGTGCTTTTTCTAAATCTGTAGAGTCACCTTTAATAGCTTCATTAACTCTATTTTTCATAGTTTGATTCATAACCATATTATTTGCAAGTTGCTCAGAACCATTGTCCCAACCACTAGCTGTAAGACCTGTTGATACTATTCCTTTATTAGCATAATAATCACTTACTGTGAATCCATTATTATAAACACTTTGATTTTTAATAGCATTAACTAAACCATTTTGAGTTATTTCAAATGAAGTATTTTGATCTTCAGGAGTTACAACCTTTCCGTTTGACATAACATTAGCTTCTATTGAACCATGATTTTGATAAATGTTTACAGTATCTCCATATGTGAAATTAACATTGTTCACTGCATCATAAATATCTTGTAATGTATTTGTTCCATTGAAACTTTTATTTAAAATAACTTGACCATCTTTTGATTTAATTACAATTCCTAAAACTTCAGAATTTACTTTTGAGTTTATTACTTGATTAAGGTTTGTTGGGATTGCATTAGGATTATAAGTTGTTGGATTATCATTAACTGAGCTTGTACTAGCACCTGGGGCAAACCATTTTATTTTCATAGTTACAGGATTAAATACAATTTTCCCAAACCATCCTGAACCACCAGATAAATAAATTCCACTATTACTTTCTAACATATTTGCAGCACTAGGATATACTGTTTGAGATATTTCTCCTTGCACTTTAACATTAATAGCTGTAGTTGTGGTAAATGGTATTTTTGATGAAACTTTAATATCAAAATCTCCACTTGCATTTGAAGTACTTTCAAAATTTTGTCCATTAACAGTTATTTCTACATTAGTGTTTGCTAATGTTTTACCCTTAATGTTTAATGTATAAGTTTTAGTTGATGTTAATACATTAAGAGGCTCAATAGTTGTAGGATTTTGATATTTAACTAATCCATTTTGAGTTATTTTAAAGTATTCAATAGAGCCTGTTGTATTTCCTATAGAGTTTTGTCCATTATAAAGTGCAACATTTCCTTGATTCTTATTATAAGAAATGCCTACTATATCACCAAAATTAAATCCAAGGTTATTTATAGCATTTGTTAAAGAACTTGTACTATCAGCTCCTTTAAACATAACACTTTTTATTGGTTGTCCAGTTTTTCCATTATATAAACTAAATTGCATAAATGGACTTGAAGTATTTTGCCCAAGGAATTGATTCCAACCAGAAGTGTTTATTTTCATTGTTTCAGGATTAAAGCTTATATTTATGGCATCTGTTCCCCAGCCATTAGTTACTTTTAATATACTATTTAAAATTCCAAAACTAGCTTTATTAAAATCAACTTTAACACTTTGAGAAACTCCTTGTGCATTTATTATTTGTATATTTTCTCCGGCTTTAACTGTACTAGGTAGTTTAATATTAAAAGCTCCTTGATTATTAGCTTGTCCTATATAATCTTTTCCATTTGCTATAACAATAACTTTCGCGTTATTATCAACTGTTCCTTTAACTATCGTATTGCTACCATTATATTCTGCATTATATGTTTTATTATTAGCATTTAGATAAGTTAATCCATTTTGATTGATTTGTAGATAGATGTTCCCTTTATATGTTTTAGAACCTAATTGTATATTAGCATTCGAATTACTTTGAATATGTATAAGGTCACCATATTCAAATGATTTTCCATTTAATAATGTACTTATAGCATTTGAAGGTGTTACACCGCCTTTAAAGTTTTCTCCATAAATTTGTTGACCTTTATTATTTAAAAGTTGAACTGTTAATGAATCGGAACCTGTGTAATAAGGATTTGTTTCAGCCCAACCACCTTGTACAGTAAGTTTATTATCTTTAGTAAAACCAATAGTAAACATATGTTGTTCCCAGACATTATTAACAATTATACTTTCATTTGGTAAAACCGTACTAACTTTATTGGTATTTCCATTTTGAGATGTTGTGTTACCAGTCTTAGAAGTATTATTTTTTTTATTAGGAACATTAGTAGTGCCTTGATTATCTTCAATTTTAACTTGTGTTTCTAATTCATCAACTGGATAAATATTAACAACATCTCCAACGTTTCCAGTTAGTGTTGTAGTGATAATTCCTTCTTGATTTGAAAGACTAGTAAAGAAATTTCCATTGCAAGTTAAGTATACTAATGTATTAGGTTTAACTTTGCATGAAAAATCTACTTTATTCTTTCCGTTATATACAGCTTTGGAATCTGTAGCCTTTGCTGTAATTTGAACTAGTCCCTGTTGAGTTATTTTATAAGTAACAGACCCATCTTGTTTTTCTCCGTTATTTATAAAATATTCTGATCCTGTTCCAGAAGAAATTGCTATTGTATCACCAATACTAAACTTAAATCCATTTAAAGCATCATATATTCCATTCTCAGGTGATGCTCCACCTTTAAACTCAACCGTTTTTAAAACTTTTCTAGCCACATTTGATACTGTAATAGTCAAATTTTTATGTGATTGAGGATTTATAACGCCAGTACCTTTAGTAATTTTGAAAGTATTATCTGTATTAAATCCTATATTAAATAGAGATTCTCCCCAAACATTTTCAACTTTTACGTTATTATTATAAATATTTTCTTGGGATTTATTTGTAGTTTGAACCATTTGAGTTGTTATATTATTTTTTTGATTATTATTAGTTAATAAAACTTTACTTTGTATGCTTCCTGAGAGGGGGGCAACTATTAAAGTGCTTGTTGTAACTGCTGCAATTGCTGATATTGTTTTTAGTGTCTTTGTCATATTGAACTCCTTTACATTTTATACTAAAATTTTGCTAAATTATTATTTTGAATAAAGTTTAATAAAAAATTTAATATAATTAAAATTTTTATTAAATCAACGTTTACAATTATAATACTAATTAAGTAAAGTTTTCAACATCATAGTAAATTTAGCAACTTAAGCATTTGAAGTAAAGGGACAGTTTTAATTAAATAAATTAAATTTTTAAAACATTTTTATAAGTTTTCAATAATATTTTCCATTTTAAAATAAAAAATTAATAAAGTTTGACCTTCAAAGTATTTATATTTTTTTATATATTGTAGCTATATTACGAGTTTAAGATAAAGTTTATATTGTTATATATTAAACTAAGCTAAAATAAACTACGTTACTTGTAGGATGAATACTTCAAATGTTAGAATATAAATAATATAAGCTTTTGAAATAATAAATGGGGCGAATTAAAATGTCAAAAAATGAAATGGAAAATATAATAGAAAGTTATAGATATAGAGGAATAAGAGATAATTTTTTTATTAAGGAAAATTTAAGTATAGATTTAAATTGTAATTATATTAATAAAATACGTAAGGGAGTGTGAATAGTATGGTGGTAGATAAGTTAAATATATCTAATAATATTATTAGATATAAGCAATATTTAATATGCAATAAAGATATAGAGCTTATAAGATTTTCTATATCAGAAGAGTCTTTATCTTTTTATAAAGATATTATAATTATTAATAAAGAGTTTTCTAATATGTTTTCTTCTATATCTAAATTAAATGCTTGGGTTAATAATAGGGTAATACAAACGAATAGAATTCATATTGAAGAGTTTATGAAATCAATAGAACTAAATAGCGATACAAAATTCAACCTATTAAAAGTAAATCATGGATGTTCACTTAATGATACATTATGGATAAAAGAGTTAAATGAAAAAAACTTTAAAGGTGAAGATTTAACATGGAAAGATGTTAGTCTATATAGTGGCTTTAAAGAATCTTTAGGAATGGTATCTTTCTTTGGTAATACAAAATCCCTAGGAGGAAATATTAAAACCCCTGAAACAACATCACAAGGAGCATTAGGTAAGGCTTGGAGGATAATAGATGGAGAAGTTATTCTATATAAGAAAGGTATGTCAGGTGCAAGTAACTGGGGGAGAGAACCTTACTCGGAAGTAATAGCAAGTAAAATCTTAGACTTAGCAGGAGTGGCACATATTCATTATGATTTATCAAAATGGGGGAATGTTTTATGTTCTACATGTAAATTATATACTTCAGAGAAATATGGATATCTTACGATGGCTAATTATTTAAGTTATAATTATAGTAATAATAGTAATGATTGGGACTATAACTATGTATTAGATGTAATGGAGAATTTAAACTTAGTTGAAAAGTTTAAGACTATGTTATTTATAGATTCTATTATCCTAAATTTCGATAGGCACTTCAGTAATTTTGGGTTTTTAGTAGATAATGATACTGGGGATATATTAGATTTAATGCCATTATTTGACCATGGATATTCTCTAGGGTGTTATCTTGATATTGGTGATGACATATCTAGAGACTATAAAAGACCTGGCACATTTGGTAATATACAATTAATAAATCAAGGCAAAGCTCTTAGTAAAGAGAGGTTCTCTAAAACTATAATTAAGAATATATTAACACAGATAGATGAGATTGATTATTTACTTAATATTGGAATTCCGTTAGATAGAATAGAATTAGCAAAAGAGATTGTAAAATCAATGTGTCTTA
>JBOFRC010000485.1:0-2825 GCA_051650825.1 Sarcina sp.
AAGGAAAGAGACATCCAACTATTGGTAATGATGTTGTTATAGGGTGTGGGGCGAAAGTTTTAGGACCTATAATAATACAAGATAATGTTAAAATTGGTGCAAATTCAGTAGTTCTTGATATGATGCCAACTAAAGCAACAGCTGTAGGAATACCTGCTATCAATAAAAGTAAGATTTATGATATTATAGATATAGATTATTATGAGGGCAAAAAAATTTATAATAATATGCAAATATAATATTAAAAAGAAAGAGATGAAATATGGACTTAAAGGAGAAAATTCTAAATCATTGTAAGGAAAGAGGAATTCTTAATGTTGGATTTATTGAATGTAGAGAATTTACAGAGCTTATACCTTACTATCAAGACCGTAAAGAAAGAGGTCTAGAAAATGAATTTGAAGAAAAAGATATAAATATAAGAATAAATCCTAAACATTATATGGAGAGTGGGAGGACAATAATTTCCTTTGGCTTTCCATATCTTCATGAATGTGAATATGTAGATAATGGATTTTCGGTGTATACTAGAGGTGAAGATTATCACAATGTGGTACATAAGTATTTAAATGAAATTTGTGAGCTTATAAAACTTGAGGGTGGAGAAACTATAGCATTAACAGATAGTAATACTTTACCTGAAAGATATATAGCATATCTCGCAGGAGTAGGTTTTGTTGGGAAAAATAATTTGATTATAACTAAAGAGTTTGGATCCTATGTATTTTTAGGTGAAATAATAACTAATTTAGAAATTTTTGATAAAGATAAAAGAATTTATTCAGAAATACCTAAATTTGAAGAATGTGGAGAATGTGAAATTTGCTATAAGGAGTGTCCTACTAAGTCTATTAATAGATTTAAAAAAAATCCTAATATATGTATGTCATATATTACTCAAAAGAAAGAAATTGATGATAGGTTTTTAAAAATTATGAATGGGCGTGTATTTGGATGTGATAGCTGTCAGTTAGAATGTCCTTATAATGTAGGTATACAATTTTCTAGTATAGAGGAGTTTAAGCCAAAAGAATTTATGCATAATACTAATGATGATAAGATGATTAGTTTAGATAATGTAACATTTAAGTCAACATTTAAGACAACATCTTGTGGATGGAGAGGAAAAAATACTATAATAAGAAATGCAATGATTAGAAAAGCTCTATATAAAAAAGAAGATATAAGTGATGTTGAGTCAAACTCAGAGTATATTAAATCTTATAAAAATAGACTTTTAAAAATTAATAAATTATAATATTTTTAAAATATGGAATTAAGAAAGGATGAATTAGGAGTATGCAACCTTGGGTAGCTAAAATTATTCAATCATTACCAGAATTTATATTTCAGCCAATAGGGCAAGGAATATTAGACAGAACTTTAGATAAGTATGCAGATATAGAGGTTAATGGATTAGAAAATGTAAAAAAAGTAGAAGGGCCAATTATCTTTATTGGAAACCATTTAAGTAATTCAGATGGACTTGTATTAGATAGAGTTTTAAGAAAAGAGTATGACCCTCATTTTATAGCAGGTGTGAAATTAAGCGGAGATCCTATGACTAATATAGGCATGAGACTTATAAAAACAATAAATATAAAACCAAATTCAGCTGATAAGGAAGCTTTGAAAAGTATAATAGAAGCATCTAAATCAGGGAAAAACATATTGATGTTCCCAGAAGGAACAAGAAGTAGAAATGGAGAAATGATAGAAGCTAAAAAAGGTATTAATCTTATTGCTAGACTTACAAAAGCAAATATAATACCATTTGGAATATATGGTTCAGAAAAGCTTATGCCTATTAATAGGGATGGCGATATGGGAAAAGAGACTTTTGTTCATTCAAAAGTTATAGTTAACTTTGGAGAACCAGTAATAATTCCTAAAAAAGATAAAGATGAAGATAGACATGTTTATGATGCTAAGGTTTTAGAGTATTATATGAAAAGTATAGCAAATTTATTACCAGAAAAATATAGAGGCTTCTATAGATAATAAGGAGCAGATTAAGATTATGAGAGCAAGAACGAAGAGAGTTTTAGAAGAACTAAAGAAAGAATATCCTGATGCAAAATGTGAGTTGAACTACGAAACACCATTTCAATTATTAGTAGCAACAGCTTTATCAGCACAAACAACTGATGTAAAGGTTAATCAGGTTACTGAAACATTATTTAAAGATTATCCAGATGTTTATGCAATGAGAGAAGCAACACAAGAAGAACTTGAACAAAGATTAAAGACAATAGGTCTTTATAGAAATAAAGCAAAGAATCTTATGATGATGTGTGAACAGCTTATTCAAAATTTTGATGGAATTGTTCCAAATAACATGGAAGGAATCACTTCACTTGCAGGGGCTGGAAGAAAAACAGCGAATGTTGTTTTATCTAATGCATTTAATGTACCAGCAATAGCTGTTGATACACATGTTTTTAGAGTAGCAAATAGAATAGGACTTGCAAATTCAGATAATGTTTTAGATACTGAAAAACAGTTACAAATAGAATTACCTAAAAAGGAATGGAGTCTTGCACATCATTTAATAATTTTCCATGGAAGAAGAAGATGTTATGCAAGGAAACCAGATTGTTTAAGTTGTACGATAAATAAGGATTGTGATTTTTACAAAGAAATTTTAAAAAATCAAAAGTTAGGTTTAAAATAATCTACAATAAAAGGGATTATATCGCAAATAAATGCGATATAATCCCTTTTTGTTATAAAGTGTTGATTTTAAATTTATAGTTTTAATATTTGCCCTTAGTATATTTTAAGTATTAAAAGAAATAATATCTACTTAGAAATTAAAAGTAGTA
>JBOFRC010000486.1:0-13036 GCA_051650825.1 Sarcina sp.
GTTTGAATAGTAATAATATAAAGAGTTAATAAAGTTGTGATTATTTCTTTTATTATATTAAGAAATAATTAGTTATACTATTAAATATAATAATGTTAAATTATAGTTATTTAAAATTTTTAAAATGTAATATTAAGTGTATTAGGAAAGTTTATATTTAAGGAGTGAAGTAGATGAAAAAAATTGAATTTCGAAGATTTGAAAGTGGAGATGAGTTTGAACTTGCTAGTATATTAAAGAGAAATTTTTTAGAAGTTAATATAAAGGATTATGAAAAAGAAGAAATGGAAGAGTTAGTAAAAACACATGATGAAAAAGGAATACGAGCATTAGCAAGAAATTGTAATTTATATGTAGGGATATTAGATAAAAAAATAGTTGCTTGTGGCGGAATAGCAAAATATTTTGGAAATAGTACAGAAAGTACCTTACTTAGTATATTTGTAAAACCTGATTATCATTCTCTTGGTGTAGGAAGGCAAGTTATTGAGTGTTTAGAGCATGATAGGATATTTTTATCTTCTAGGAGAGTTGAGGTAGCAGCATCAATAACTGCATGTGAATTTTATGAAAAATTTGGATATACGTATAAAGATGGTAAAAAAATTCTTGATGAAAATAAACTTTATATAATGGAAAAAATTAGATTTTGAGATGAAAATAGGTTTGGTTAGTCTATTTTTAGATATTTAACAAAATTTTTAAAATACGAATAATAAAATGATTTAAAGAAAAAATGTTTGTAAAACAAAGAGAGCTATGATATATTAAGTTAGTAATAAATTTCATATTAATATATAATTTTCAAATAATTTACATACAATTGTTCGTATAAATGGTATAATAATGTAAACATTTACTTTATACGAATTTAAGGGGGGCATATGAGCGTTAAATTAGAACAAAATAAAGCTAAAGATAAAAGTAAATCAATTTTTGATTTAAATGGTAAACCAAGTATGAAAAAAGCTATACCGCTATCATTGCAGCATTTACTAGCAATGATAGTTGGGAATGTTACACCAGCTATTATAGTTGCAGGTGCAGCGGACCTTAGTGCAGCGGATAAAACTATGTTGGTACAATGTGCTTTATTTATAGCAGGGCTTGCAACATTAATGCAACTTTATCCTTTAAGAAAAATAGGATCGGGATTACCTGTAATAATGGGTGTGAGTTTCGCTTATGTTCCAACTTTAACAGCTATAGGTTCTACTTATGGAATAAAAGCTATTTTTGGAGCTCAGCTTATTGGTGGAATAGCAGCAATACTAGTAGGGATTTTTATAAAACCTTTAAGAAAAATATTTACTCCAATAGTAACTGGGACAGTAGTTTTCACTATTGGTCTGTCATTATATCCGACAGCTATAAAATATATGGCTGGTGGAGTAGGAGCAAGTGATTTTGGTTCACCGCAAAATTGGGCTATTGCATTCATAACTTTGGCAGTAGTTTTATATTGTAGCCAATTTACAAAGGGATATTTTAAGCTTGCATCTATACTAATAGGAATAATAGTAGGTTATGCAGTTTCATTTGCCTTAGGTAAAATAGATTTTACAGCAGTACAAACAGCTTCTTGGGTTCAAATTCCAAAACCTATGCATTTTGGGATAGAATTTGTGCCGGCTGCAATTATATCAATGGTAGTTATTTATATTGTTAATGCTGTTCAAGCTGTTGGAGATTTTACGGCAACAACAGAAGGCGGTATGGGTAGAGAAGTTAAAGATGAAGAATTATCAGGTGGAATTATAGGTAATGGATTAGCAAGTGTAATAGCAGCATTTTTTGGAGGACTTCCAACTGCTACGTATAGCCAAAATGTTGGTATTGTTGCTATGACAAAAGTAGTAAGTAAATATGTATTTATGCTAGCTGCAATGTTTATGTTGCTTGCAGGGTTTGTTCCAAAGTTTGGAGCAGCAATAACAACTATTCCTCAAAGTGTCTTAGGTGGTGCAACTATAAGTGTATTTGCTATGATAACTATGACAGGAATTAAAGTATTAATAAAAGAAGAGCTTTCAGGAAGAAATGTAATAGTTGTTGGACTTGCTGTGGCCTTAGGTATGGGAATAACACAAGTTCCAGATGCTTTAACAGCATTTCCAGATTGGGTAAACATGGTTTTTGGTAGTTCGCCGGTTGTAATTACTAGTATAGTAGTAATTTTCTTGAATTTAATATTACCTAAAGTTTCATTGCAACAAGAAGAGGAAGAAAGAAAAAGTTTAGATAATTAAGTAAAAAGCAGATTTGTAAGAATCTGCTTTTTTTATTATATGAAATATTATTCACATTCCTTAGTTGAGCTTATAAGAAATCCTACACATGAAAATAAGATGTTTTTTAGCAAAAGAAGAGATGGATTGTTGACACTTATATTGAAAATTATAGATAAAATTAAAAGACTTACAATACAAATTGAAAGTATACCAATACAATAATTTTTTAGTAAGAGAACCTCATCCTTGCAAGAGAGTTTTCTGCTTGTTGTTTCTAGTATGCACCCGATTATTGATGAAAAAAGAGTTCTAATGGTAACTAGATTTCCTGTAGCATCGAGGTCAGGAATAAATATAGAAACGCTTATAATTGCTAAGCATAAAATACCAAGAAATAAAAGAAACTTAGATGTTAAATACATATTTGAAAACATATTAGATAAATTTTTTAAAATGCCTAATAATTTTTCTTTAATATTAATCGCCTCCTCTTTATTTGAGGTATATTAAGACTTTTGAGCCGTCCTAAAAGTTTTTACATAATATTATACAAAGAAGACAATAAAAATGTTTATTTCTACATAAAGATATAATAAAAAATGAATATTTTTTGTTAATAATTTAATTTTTATATGATAATAATATAAATTTTTCTTATTTTTTTATTAAGAATTAATAAATTTATAGTATTGTGAAAAATAAATGCTAAAATGATAATACGAATAATAAAAAAGGAGATATATTATGAGTGTGAAAAGAAATTTGACAGCATTTGCTCTTTGTGGGGTTTTACTTATAGGGGGAGTAGCACCAGCTTTCGCAGATGGAGCTAATGTTGTAACTTTAGGGGCAAATTTAACAGAGGCGCAAAAGCAAACTGTATTAAAATATTTTGATGTAAAAGAAAATGAAGCAGTAATTTTAGAGGTAAATAATCAAGAAGAAAGAAAATATTTAGAAGGAGTAGCTTCTGAGGCGCAAATAGGGACAAGAACATTTTCATGTGCTTATGTAGAGCCTACAACAAAAGGAAAAGGTATAAAAGTAAAAACTGTAAATTTAACATATGTTACTTCAGCTATGATAGCTAGTACACTTGCTACTTGTGGGATAACAGATGCTAATGTAATAGCTATGTCACCAATGCCTGTTAGTGGAACAGGTGCATTAACTGGGGTTATGAAGGCTTTTGAAGATGCAACAGGTGAAAAACTTGATGAAGAAAAAAAAGAAATAGCTACAGAAGAACTTGTAATAACTGGTGATTTAGCTGATACTATAGGACCAGATAAAGCAACAGGAGTAGTTAATGATATAAAAACACAAATAATAAAAGAAAATACAAAGGATACTATTCAAATTGCTGAAACAATAGTTAATATAACTAATAATTATAACGTTACATTAACAGCAGGTCAGAAAACAAATCTTGAAAATTTGATGCAGAAAATAGCTGAAAAAGATTATGATTACTCACAAATGAAAGATACTCTTCAAACTATAGGTTCAGATATAAAAAATAAGTTAGAAGATCTTGGAGAATCAATAGATACAGGATTTTGGGATAATATAGTTAACACTGTATCAGGATGGTTTGATAGTATAGGAAATTGGTTTAGTGGAATATTTAATGATGCAAAAGAAGATTTGGGAATTTTAGGGCAAACAAAAGATGAATTATTAGGTGAGGATGTTATAGTTGATGCTACTGATGAAACCGCTATAACAGCTAATGGAAAAGTAGATGAAGTAAAAGAAAAAGGCTTTTTTGAAAAAATTATAGACTGGTTTAAAAATTTATTTAGTTCAGATAAAACTGAGCCAAGTGTAAATCCTAGTGATAATAATGTAGATGACACAACTACTGGGAACGAACCTAAAGAAGAAGAAATAATAATTGGTGGAAGCGAAACGCCAATGAAAGAAAATACTGATAAAAACGAAGATAAGACTACAGACGAAACTGGAAATATTGAGAGTGGAACTGAAGGCAGTAATACAGATAATTTAGATAAGACAGATGAAAATACAGAAAAAGAAGATATAGCAGAAAATTAATTGTATAAATAAGAGATATAGAATTTGAAAGAGTTAAAGAGATATATAGGTTTATTTTTAAATATTATATAACTAAATAGTTTTCAATCTATATCTTTTTCTAGTTTAAAGATTATTATTTATGACAATTTAAGAATGACAGGAGCGAATAATGATGAATATAAGGCTTTTACAAAAATTAAAAGAATTTAAAAAATTGATGCTAATATATGTACCTGTAGTGGCTATATTAATATTAATAAATTTTTTAAGAGTAAATAATTTACATAAAGAGTTAAAATTTAAATTTGTAGATAATGTTTATAGAAACAGTATTAATATGTTAGAAATTGATGATTCAAATGATATAAGGTGGAATTTAATACCTTTAGATATTGCACATATTCTAGAGGGCATGGAAAGTAAGTACAGCAAGTATAGTGAACAGTTAAAAGAAAAAAATTTTAAAAATATAAGAAATGAAGATAAAGAACTTTTTTTAACTAAATATAAAAAAGTTTGGTTTAAGGAAAGTACAAAAAATCCTTTAAGTGATAATAAACCTTTAGGTGAGAGATATAGAGGAGTGAAAATTTCTTTTATAGATTTTTTAGAAGATCTAGTGAATCTAAAGGAGGTAAATATCAATGAAAATATTAAATAAGAGATATATAATATATGGAATAGTTACTTTAGGAATAGGGTTATTAGTATTAAATACATATTCTACAAATAAAAATCTTATGAAAATGAGGATAGCAGGAGTAAATCATATTAAAAACACTATATTACATAGTATAGAAAATATAAATTATTATAATGGAGATTTGTATATTTTATTAGAATATTATTTAGATAGCGCAATAATAGAAGATTATAAAATAAAGAATATTATTTTAGACTTTAATACTATACAAGAAAATAAAAATGAAGTTAAATTTGTTATAAATAAATATGCTGATAAGAATTTAGTTGTAAAAAAATCAAAGAGCGATGCAAATAATATATATATTTTAGAGTTTTTGAAAGATGTTGAAGTATTTACAAAAAAAGTATAGAAAATATGCACTTCTATAGAAAATAAATTTGAAAAGGTCAAACTATTTTTTCTGTTTAATAAATAATAGTAATTTTAGATGATGAAATAAAGTGTTATTATAATAAATATTTGTAATAAAATACTATATTTATTGATAAGCAGAGGTGTAGATATGAGTGTAATTTTAGTGGTAGAAATTCTTGTTATTATAGGGAACTTTAAATTAGTGAAAAAAATATACTATAATTTTATTTCAGCATATAGTGATGATACTGCAATGATTAAAAATAAGGCGAATATAGATATTTATTTTAAAAGATATAAAATTCTTTTGGTTTTACGTATATTAATAGGTATAATAGCAATAGTCGCTGGTATAATTTATAAAAATGTAATGATTACCTTTCTTTTAGGGAACGGTATAATAATCTTACCTAATTACAATATTTTGACACGTGTTAACAATAGATATGTTTTTCTTGAGAATAAGATAGTAGTTTGTAGCAAGCAACAAGAAAGAAATTACGATGAAATAAAGTATATAAAAGTAGTAAAGTTAAAAAAGCCATCAAATAATATGGTTTTAGAGATATTTCCAAAAGACCTTAATAAATACTCTATGTATATTAGCATTGCAAAAGATAGAATATCTTCTGTTACTAAAATTTTAGATTCTAAAGGAATAAATACAAATAATATCATTCAAGAATTAGATAGACAAGGTATTTAATTATATCTTTAAAAACTAGTAACTAAGTTTTAGTTGCTAGTTTTTTTATTGTAGATTACAAAAATATATGGAGTTGTTATATAATGAATATAGAAATATAAATTATTAAATGGATTTGGTTCAAAATTTAGATAATAATTGAATATATAATTTCAATAAGAAATTAGTGGGTATAAGCTAAAATCATTATGATTTTAGTAGTTAGTTGCTAAAAAAGAAATTAAAATTTCATCTAAATTAACTTTTTGATTATCCTTTTTGAAACTACATAGGGTGAGAAGTGTGGGATAATTTAGCCTAGAAAGAAGTGTATTTTTACTAAAAGGAAAAATATAGATTAGTGATTATCAAAAGATGAAAGGGAAGATTTAAATTAATGAGTAAAAAAAATGCGCTTAAAATTTGGCTTATAGTTATAGTTATGATAAGTTCAACGATTTTATTTGGTAAAGAAAACTTACTTGTTGGTATTGCAGGGCTTTTATTAATTCCATCTATAACGATAGGAGATTATAAGTACGAAAGAAAAACTAATATGCTAAAGTTATTTTTTAGTTATTTAATTCTTGGCTTAGGGGCAACTTTATTTCATATAGAGACATTTTTAGGAGTTCTTCTAACTGCATTAGTTACAGCTTACATCTATTATTTTTATTCGTATGAAGATAGGGAATCGAAAGCTATAAACTTTATGTTTTATTATATAATAATATTTGCATTTCCTGTAGGAAATCAAAATTTATTATGGAGAGTTTTAGCTATTATGTATGTAAGTGCTATCAGTGTTGTTTTATATTATATAATTTATAAAATGAAGATGTTCAATGATACAGAAGGCTTATTTTTAAAGCTTTTTGGACTTATGAATATAGCAATTAGAGCTAAAATTAGAGGAAAAGCATATGACAGAATTATTGATAGAGCAGAATCTTTAATACAAGAAATTGATGCAACAATTATTCGAAAAATAAATAAAGGTGCATATGGGAAAGCAACATATAAAAAGGAAATTTATTTAAAACTTATTAGAGAATATTTGTATGCAATTAGAGAGGCTGATGATTTATGGTCATTAAAAGAATTGACAAGTCTTGTTGATTTTTTGAAAAAATTGTATATAAGAAAGACAAGTTTAACTAAATTTACAACTTACTTAGAGTTAAAAAGTTATAATAATATAAATTCGACATTCTTTAGGTTAGATGTTCATTTAAAAGCTTTTTTACGAGAGATGTCTTTAGCTAATGAAATGAAAAAATTTACTTGCGATAGAGAAACAATAGATGAGGTAGCAAAAAAATATAGTAAAGAATTTTATCTTGATTATGGTTTTATTAAAAATATAAAATCTATAAAATCTAATATTGCATTAAAAGGTTTAATTTTAATGACAGCTTTAAGTTTTATTATTTATGTTTTGCAACTTTCAAATGGTAGATGGCTATTGTTTGGTGCTATTTGTGGGTATATTCCCTTGTATGGATCTAGAGTTGGTAAGTTAAGAAGAAGTCTAGTTTTAATTGGCATAGGCTTTATAGCTTTAAATATATTTTTTGAATTTATGCCAATTAACACCAATATGGAAAGAGTAATAATTGCTATTTTAATAGCTATAAGTAGTTATTTATCAATTTACTTTATAAATTATAGTAAAAAGGTGATATTTGTTATTTTTACTATTTTTGAAGTTGAGTTTTTAGTATCTCGAATTAATTATGATGGTTATTACATAGAGAAAATTTTATATGTAGTAATAGGAATTATTATTGCTTATATAGTAATGAGAATATTTGAACCTATTAAATCGAGCATTATTGTAGACAGATATTATGATAGTTATACAAGGCTTAATGAAGAAATTGTAAAAACTTTTGATAAATCAATTGAAAATGATGCAGGAACTATGACTGTCGAAGAAATAGAAATTGTTTTTAGAATTTTATCTATGAGAATTAAGTTTTTAAATAGGTACTGCAAAAGCAAAGGAATAGAAATAGTAAATAATTTAGAAGCTAGAATGGTAGAAGAATATAAAATAGTTCATCAAATTAATGACCCAACATTTGCTTTTAGATATAAAGGAATTTATGGGCTTGAGAGTTTTTTTGATAATATAGAAAAAGTTAAGGAAACTATTATAGAGGTGAAGTAGAGTGAACAGATGGAGAGTTAAATCCATCTGTTTTTTTTAGTTATTAACTATTATTTTAAAATGATGGAATTTATTACAAATTTATTAATCTTGTTAATAATGTCGATTTAGTGTTGAATAGGCACTGTGTTAATACTATAATACACATATAGTGAAAAATGAGTTAATTAATATTAATATGGCGTTTTTTATTGAAAATTAATAAAAATTTTAGTGTATTAGTTATAGAATTGTAAGAATTTATAGGTAAAATATAATTGATTAATTATCTAGGGGGATTTTAAGGGTGAGTAAAAAAATTAAAATAATAATATGTGTGGCTATAGCAGCAATTGTAGGAGTTGGGGGATTCGTAGGATATAATGCTATAAGTAATAGAAATATGAAAAAGCAAGCTGAGATGATGCAAATAGACTTGTATACTATACCAGGTAAAGAAAAAGTATATCTATCAGGAAAAATCACACCGAAACAATCAGAAAATTTTAATTTAGATCCAGCATTTGGATCTCTTGAAAAGATCAGTGTAAGTGATGGACAAGATGTCAAAAAGGGTGATGTTTTATTTAGTATGAAAAATATAGAAAATATAACGCAAATAGAAAGTCTTAAAAGACAATTAACAAAAAAGAAGACGGAACTTTCTAAAGTGCCTAGTGAAGATACAGAAACAAAAAATATGATAAATTCAGAAATTGAAGATTTAAATGGTCAAATTTCAGATTTAAATAAAACTACATATAAAACTGTATATGCACCATTTGCAGGAAGAGTTCATTTGCCAAAACAAACTTCTAATACTCAAGAGGGTGTAGGCAGTGCATTAGTAGTTTTAGAAACTGTAGAGTACCATATAAATACTCAAGTAAACGAAATGGAACTTTTAAAGTTAAAAGAAGATCAAGAGGTAAGTGTTAATATAACACCTTCAAAGGTAACTACAAAAGGTAAAATTAAAACAGTTGGGAAAAGACCTATAGATGGTGGTGATATACAAGGAAGTTACGATGGTGGAGGAGCAAGCTTTTCAAATTATCCAGTTCTTGTAGAAGTAGAAGATCAAAAAGATTTTGTTAATGGTTTTGGTGTAGAGATTGTGGCTGAGTTTGGAAATCCACATCATAAAATCCCTTTAGAGTCTGTTTTAAACGAAAATGGAAAAAACTATGTTTATAAAGTAGTTGATGATATTGCAAAAAAAGTTGAAGTTAAAATAAAAGAAAGTGATGACAAAATGCATATTATATCAGAAGGTATAAATGAAAATGATACTTTAGTACGAGAAGCTAGTAATCCTAATATTGTAGATGGTCAAAATATATATGGAAATGTTGAATAAGATAAATATAGGACTAAACATATGGGGAGAGTAGTGTATGAGTGAAAAGATTATAGAGTTAAGAAATGTACAAAAGTATTATAAAATGGGAAAAGAGAGTTTACATGCGTTAAAAGATATAAATGTAGAAATAGAAAAAGGTGATTTTTTTATTATAATGGGTAAGTCTGGAAGTGGAAAAACAACTCTTTTAAACATTTTAGGATTTCTTGATAAATTTGATGAAGGTGAATTTTTCTTTTATGGGGAAGATGTAACAAAGCATAAAGAAAATAAAAGGTCTGAACTTAGAAATCTTAATATAGGATTTGTTTTTCAACAATTTAATCTTATAGATGGACTTACAATATATCAAAACGTAGAAATACCAATGACATATAATAAAAAATTTAATAAGAAGCAAAGAGAAAAAATAATAACAGAAAAGCTAGAGCGAGTTGGGCTTAAAGATAAGATAAAAAGAAGACCAACAGAACTTTCAGGGGGACAGCAACAGAGGGTTGCAATAGCTAGAGCTCTAGTTAATAATCCAGATATAATTTTTGCTGATGAGCCAACAGGAGCACTTGATACAGATACAGGGCTTGAAATTATGAAGCTTCTTTTAGAACTTAACAAAGAAGGAAAAACAATTATAATGGTTACACATGATCCAGATTTTGAAAGATTTGCAACCAAACTTATTAGAATAAAAAATGGAGTTATTGAAAGTGAAGAGTTTAAAAAGGAGGATATGTTAGATGATGGTAATACTGAAGAATGCACTTGCTAGCATAAAAGCCTATAAACTTAGAGTTTTTACAGCTCTACTTTGGATCGTTTTAGGAATAACTTCTGTTATAGTTGTTGCTAGTGCAGGTAATGGACTAGAAAAAATGCTTGATAATATTTTATATTCAAATGATGATAGAAGTGGACGGATAGGATTCTATGCAACCGACTATAATTTGACAAATCCTGCACTTTCACTGCAACCTTTTGGTCAAAAAGAGTTAGAAATAATATCTTTAATAAAGGGCGTAGAAAGTGTAGGACCTGCAAAAGACGATGAACAGCAAGGTTCATGGGGTGTAAATTATGGAGAAGGTTTAAATCAAAGTTATATGGAAGTACAACCTTATAATAATCTTAAAAAACCAGAAATTATATATGGTAGAGACTTTACTTTTGAAGATGAAGATAGAAGAGTAATTATAGTTTCTGATTCAGTGGCAAATTATTTAACAGATGGCAATCTAGAAGAAATAATAGGGCAAAGTATAACTGTTAATGAGAAAAAATATGAAATTGTTGGTGTGACACCTATAACATTTATTGATGGAATGTTTGGTCGCCATCAAGATTTTGGATATATACCACAAAAAATATTTACTGGTATGGTGAAATCTTATTGGAGCAATGATTCATATGGGTTAGAGAAAATTGAAGTTAAAGTTGCAAAAGGTTTTGATAAAAAAGAAGTTTTAAATAATGTAAATATTGCTCTTCAAGAAGCTAGACCAAATGGTGATGTAAATTATTATTTTATGGATGAAGAGGCGGAAAATGTAAAGCTTATGCTAAAACTTAGTATCATGGGAGTAATAGGAGCTATAACTATAGTATCATTAGCAATTGGTGGTTTAGGTGTTATGAATATTATGTATATGGCTGTTATTGAAAGAAAGAGAGAAATAGGAATTAGAAGAGCTATAGGTGCTAAACCAAGAGATATAGTAATTCAATTTATTACAGAAGCTGGAATTATAACAACATTAGGTGGGATTATTGGAATAGTGCTTGGGATAGTTGTTACTTTATTAGTAGGAAATAAACTTCCTTTTGAAATAATAATTAAACCTATTGATTGTATATTTGCAGCTGTTGCATCAGGAATAGCCGGAGTAATATTTGGATCTATTCCCGCAATTAAAGCATCTAAGGTTGATCCTATAAAAGCTATAAGAGGTTAATATTAATTCAAAACATCTATAATATGAAAATTATAGATGTTTTTTTTGTAATAAATTTAATAATAATGTTAATGAATTTGTGTGAAAAAATAGTAGAATATATAGATGTAATAATTAAAGTCACCTAACAATAACAAATAACTATTATTAAAAGATAATATTAATATTTATTGGTTAGATAATTTTATTTCTTATTTTATCAAATTTTATTTTTTTTTAGATTTATTGGTAAGATGTAGATATATAATGAATCAATTCTTTAGCGAAATCACAATTTCGGGAGATAGAGAATAATTAGTAAAAATGATATATTGTTATTAACAAATAGTTGTTATTGAAAAATAGGAGTTGATTTTAAAATGAAAAGTTTAATAGGAACAAGAACAGCAGAAAATTTAATGAAATCTTTTGCAGGAGAGTCACAAGCAAGAACAAGATATACATATTATGCTAGCATAGCTAAAAAGCAAGGATATGTTCAAATATCAAATATATTTATAGAAACAGCAGAGCAAGAAAAAGAGCATGCTAAAAGATTTTATAAATTTTTAAGAGAAGATTTTAAAAATGATGAAGCTATAGAAATTACAGCAGCATATCCTGTATCATTCCATGAAGATACACTTTCTAATTTAAAAGCTGCAGCAGCAGGAGAAAATGAAGAATGGTCAGAAATGTATCCTGAATTCGCTAAAGTTGCAGAAGAAGAAGGATTCCCAGCTATAGCTAAAGCTTTTGAAGAAATTTCAAAAGTTGAAAAAAGACATGAAATTAGATATAGAGCACTTGCTGCTAATATAGAAAATGGACTAGTATTTAAAAGAGAAGAAACAGTATTATGGAAATGTTTAAACTGCGGGTATATATATGAAGGCGCAGAAGCACCAAAGGCTTGCCCAGCTTGTCTTCACCCACAAGGATACTTTGAGTTATTCGTTCCAGCATATTAAAATAAATAATTTTTAATTTTGAAAAACTGTTATAGTCTAGAGTAACTCTAGTCTGTAATAGTTTTTTTTGTATGTAGATGAAAATAGTGAATTTCCAATAAGAGTTGAAGGAGAGTTTAAATGAAAAAGATATATTGGGGATATGGAATTATAATTTATATAATTTTACTTCTTATAAGGGACCTTATAAGCAAAAGTTTAGAGCAATTGTATAGTATGAATGAAGGTATGTTATATAATGGATTCATGCAACATAAAGTCTATTTATTGATTGCTTTAAGTGGAAGTGTCTTTTCTTTTATTGTATATTTTATATCTTTAAAAATATCAACATATGTAATTTACAAGAAAATAAAATTTTTAAATAATAGAGAAAGGATAGCAGCTATTAGTTTAATTTTATTAATAGTATCATTACTTTGCGAATATGCTGGGCAAGATAATTCATTTGGTGGGAATATACTGCAAGTAGCGATGTTTGCAATAATAATAGTTACTTCAATATACATAGCTTGGGGACTTAATAAACTATTAGAATATAATGTTAAATATAGCGTTTTTAAAATAGCATTTATTATGAGTTTTCTTAATATAATAATTATTTGT